>JASIGB010000638.1:0-5000 GCA_030045355.1 Bryobacteraceae bacterium | reverse complement strand
CGGCGCGCGTAGAGCTGAAAGCCCATGGCCTCCACTGCCGGCAGATCGCGGACCGCACCGTTGGTGACGCATCCCACGCAATTCAGGGCCGAGCCGATGGCGGCGTGTATTTCGCCGACAAACGCGCCGAAGGCAGGCTGGCGATCGGCGTCCTGCAAAACCAAAACTCGCGGCTCGGGCACCGAAGCCACGTAATGCCACCAGTCCATGCGGTCGTAATAGCAACGGTGGCTCATGGGCGGAGCGGAAGTGCGGATACGCGCCGTGGCGGCGTAACCCACCATCGGAGGAAGGTTGGGAAAGCGGCAGCGCGTGGGGCCCGACAGAAAGCCTTCGTTTCGCAGGCGCACGTTGAGCCTTTCAATAGCGTTGGCGACGGTGCAACTATCGAAGGCTTTCAGTTTCTCGAGATCGGCGGGCGCGCAAATAGTGTGGGTGGTCATTTCTCTATGGACGCGATTTTCTCCCGTTCCCGCACAGAGATCCATGAGCGCTTCTAGAATCCTTTACTCTCATAACATACGATGCCTCAAGTGCTTAGCCCCATACCAGGCGGCTGGTATTTTTGCACAAAAAGGCTGGTAGAAGCCTCTGGAGCAAGGGCGCTCGCGATTACTATGAGGGTGGAAACATGCCGAACGCGCTGGAGACAGCAGCCAAACAAATCCGCATTCTGCTCGCCGACGACCATACCATCATGCGCCGTGGGCTGCGGCTCCTGCTCGAAAGCCACGCCGAATTCAGCGTGGTGGCCGAAGCCGCGGATGGCCGGCAAGCCGTGGATCAAGCCGAAGCCACCCAGCCGGACGTCGCGGTTCTCGATATCGCGATGCCCAATTTGAGCGGCATCGAGGCCGCGCAGCGCATCCACGCCGTTCTGCCCCAAACCGCCATCGTGATCCTGAGCATGCATTCCGACGAAGGCTATGTCTTGCGGGCACTGAAGGCCGGGGCGAAAGCGTACTTGTTGAAGGACTCGGCGGAGGGCGATTTGGTCGCAGCCATTCAGTCCGTGCGCGAGGGTAAGACATTCTTCAGCCCGGAAATCAGCAAAATGCTGATGGACGACTACGTGCGCGAGATCCGTACCCGCGGCATCGAAGACAGCTACGACTTGCTCAGTTCCCGGGAAAGAGAGATCCTGCAACTTCTGGCGGAACTAAAATCCAACAAGGAAATTGCCCATCTGCTCAATCTGAGCCTCTATACCATCGAAACGCACCGCCGGAATTTGCATGAGAAGCTGAATTTGCACAGCCTGCCGGAATTGATTCTGTACGCGGTGCGCAAGGGTGTGATCTCCTGAAGCCCGGTTTCCTGAGCGGTGTTCGGCTGTTTATCGGCTCGCAGCGGCTCGCGCGCTGTTCCAATACGACAAGGCCAGTTTCAGGGCGCGGTTCACATCGTCGGCGCGCAGCGGCTTCGCCAACAGGTCGTGGCCGCCGCAGCGGATCAGTTCCTGCCACAAATAATCGTCCGCCACGCGGGACATCAGGATGACGCAAGGGCGTCGGGGGCAGGAAGCGAAGGTGTGGACGGTGGTGCGCCACTCGGCGTTCGGCCAATCGCGGTCGTACAAAACAACCGGCGATCCGAAGCGGTGGACAATCTCCCAGGCCTGAACGCGCGAATCGGCAAAATGCATGTCCCAGGGGCCCCGGCGCGAGACGGCGGTCAAGACTTCGCGATCGTAATCGGACGCGGCGAGTGCGATCACGGGAGCCGGCGGCCAGCCTTCCGAGCCCAAACCTCGCGCCCCTTCTCCGGCGGACAGCCGCAGACCGCCGCGCAGCCAGGAGTTGAGCGCGCGCCACACTGCCTCGATGCTATTCCGCCGCCAGTGGATTCCGAAATACCGGAGCGCTGGTATTGTGCAGCAATTGCGGCCGGTAGGCGACGCGCGCCGCGCGGCTACTCAGTCGTCGCCGCCTAAATTACCGGCGTTCTGGTATGTTCAGAACTCCACCCGAGGCGTAATCTGTAGCTGACTGAATCTCTCGATTTTACGGGCGCAACCCTCTCTCTAAGTCACTCGACGTTGCGCCCGTTTTTCTTGCTTGCATTTGTGACACGTGAGAACCGGAGCGGATTTCTGGGTGCGGGGCCGGGCGGGCGCCGCTTTGGAGTGTCGTTGGACAGCGTCGCTCGCCCGGTTGTACGGGGATTCTGAAAAGAATATAGCCCGTGCGCCGCGAATTAGATATCGCACGCGGCTGGTATTTTCGAAGACTGCCCGCCGGTAGTAGGTGGTTTTGAGCCTCGCCGCAGGTGCGCGGCCCGGTAGTTTGGACCAGGAGGCGGGCTCAGCATCCAACTTGGATATAATTCCACGCATGGGGAAAGCGTGCCTGCTTGCGGCGATCGCGCTGGCGGCGATGGCCCAAAATACCGAACAAGCGCCGGACCGGCTTAACGCCGCGATCCGCGAAAACAACATCGCTCAATTGAAGGCCTTGCTGGACGGCGAATCCGGCGGCAAGACTGGCGCGAACCTGGCCGATCGTCACGGAATCACGCCGTTGATGATGGCTGCCGAGATCGGGTCGCTGGACGCAATGCGCGTGCTGATCGATCGCGGCGCCGACGTCAACGCGCAGAACGATTTTGGATCGACGGCCCTGATGTGGTCGGTTTCCGACCCGGCGAAGGTGCGCCTGCTGCTCGAGCATGGCGCGCAGGTCAATTTAGCCGCGCGGACCGGACGGACCGCGCTGATCATCGCCGCGTTTACGAATCCGTCGGCGGAGGTGGTGCGGCTGCTGCTAGCCAAGGGCGCGAACGTCGACGTGATGGACAAGCGGCACGTCACACCAATGAATGCCGCGACGTTCGGGAACGATACGGGGACCGTCCGGCTCCTTCTGGACGCGCACGCCGATATCGAGACGCCGGATACGTTCATCGGCCTGACGCCGCTCATGAACGCGGCGGGCAACCGCAACTTGGAGGCGGTGAAACTCCTGCTGGCCAAAGGCGCGAAGGTGAACGCGGTCTCAATGACCCAGGGGCTTCCCAAGATTCAAACCGGGACGGTGGAGTTCGGGGGCTGGACGCCGCTGTTAATGGCCGCGGCTTTCGGACCTCCGGAAGCGGTGAATGTCTTGCTGCGTGACAATGCGCGCATCGATGCGCAGGATTATCGCGGCTTCTCGCCGTTGATGCTGGCGATCGGGACGGACCGGTACGATCGCAAGACCGTGAATATGCTGGTCGCGCACGGAGCCGATCAGCATCTGACGAATCACGCGGGCGAAACCGCGCTGGACTGGGCGTACAAGTTCGCGGACCCGGAGGTGATTCGCGAATTGGGAGGAACGCCGAAGCAGATCGATCAGCCGGTGCAGTTAGCCAAAGATCCTTTGGACCGGCGGACGGCCGTCACGCGCAGCATGCAGTTGCTGGAACGCACCAACGATCAGTTCTTCCACAAGGCGGCATGTTTCGCTTGTCATGAACAGCCTCCGGCGGAGTTCTTGGCGGCGGCCGCTCGCGCCAAGGGCATCCCGGTGGATGAGGCTGCATCGCACGAACGGATTCGGCAGATCATCGCTGGGATCGGCCCAGTGTCGCTCGAAGGCGCGGCGGCCTTAGGCGGCGCCGACAACAACTTATATTCCGTGGAGGCGCTGGTGCGGGCGGGTTATGCGCCGGATCGCACCACGGATTATCTCGCCGGCAACCTGGCGGAGTCGCAGGGCGGTGACGGTGGATGGCATCTGCCGGGATACTCGCGATCGCCGATGCAGGACAGCGATTTTTCCCGCACCGCGATGGCGATGCGCGCCCTGAAGGTCTACGGCACGCCGGGGCGCGCCGAGGAAATGAAGCAGCGCATTGCGCGCGGCAAGGAGTGGCTGCTGCACGCGCACCCGGTGATCCTGGAGGATCTGGACATGCGGCTGGTAGGAGTGGCGGCGGCCGGCGCGAGCCCGGCCGAACTTCGCAAACTCGCCGAGCCGATCCTCACCGAGCGGCGCTCGGACGGCGGTTGGGCGCAGCGCGCGGGATTTCCGAGCGATGCCTACGCCACTGGCATGACGTTGTGGGCGCTGAGTGAAGCGGGCGTCATGCAACCGGACGATCGCGGCGTAAAGTTCCTGCTGGGAACGCAGAGCGCCGACGGGTCCTGGCACGCGGTGAGCCGCGCCACGAAATTTCAGGAATATTTCGAGAGCGGTTTTCCGTACGGACACGACCAGTGGATCTCGACCATGGCGACGGGATGGGCCGCGAACGCGCTGGCGTTATCGATCGAGCGCTGACGAATATCGAGAACGGATCTATTTGCTCGACAGATGCGGGATGTCTTTCTCGTCATCGTTGCAAACAAAATCGAGCAGATCTGTATCTAGATCGATCACCTGCGCAATCTTCACCGTCCACGGCTTGGTGTAGGCCTTCGGATCGTCGACGGTGAGCTCGATTTCGAGATGCCCGAAGTCGACGCGATGGAAGCGTTCGGTAATTTGGGCCTGATCCGTCATCGGATTGCCAATCGCATCCAGCCAAATGCCGTCGCGAAAACCGGCGGTGTGAACGACGAGCGTGTCGCCTTCCCAATGGCCGCTCGAGTAGCCGTTCCAAGACGGATTGGGGTCCTTCGGCAGCGGGCGGCCATCGGTGAAGATCTGGCGATACGTGGTGTCGAGCTCATTCATGATGATGAGCAGCCCATGCGACTGGACCAGTTTTCGCGGTCCGTTCCAGGTGTGCAGGCGCACGAGCCCGATGGGGTGGCAAAGCGACATGGGGTCGTTCACGCGCTGCTCGCCGCGGCGCGTCTTCACCAATTCCGCGGCCCAGGGCTGGTAGGGCAAGCCGCCCTTGAGATGCGCGGCGATGTTGATGAACTCGTCGGTAACGGCCGCGCAGCCGGGAAATTGTGGATTGGGCGGACGATCGGTGGGATTGTCCCATAATCCCGAAAGATCGGGCTTGCCGTCCGGCATGCGCGGACAGGCGGCCGTAAGATCGGGCCTTCCGCCCGGCGTATGGGGGAC
>JASIGB010000637.1:0-9163 GCA_030045355.1 Bryobacteraceae bacterium | reverse complement strand
CGTCAAGCTCCACAAAGTGGCCGGCAAATGCGGAGTTTTCGCCGAGACCGACATCAACGGGCTCCAGAAGGAGGGTACCCCGCCGGATGAATTGATGGCGTCGCTGTTTGAAGCCATCGTGCTCCAAAACCTGAGCGTGCTCACCCGCGGCCACACGCTCCGCCCGCACGTCTTGTTGCTCGGCGGGCCCAACAGCTTCATCCGCGGCATGCGCGAAGCCTGGATCGCCAACATCCCGCGCATGTGGAAGGAGCGCAAGGTCGAGGTTCCCGAGGGTTCGAAGCCCGCGGATTTGATCAAGGTTCCCGAAAACGCTCAGTATTTTGCCGCCTTGGGCGCTGTCGAGTTCGGCAAGACCGAAGAGGACGAAGTGGGCCGCTATCGCGGCTTCGCCAAGCTGGTGCACTATATCGACGTCGGCCGCGCCGAAGAAAAAGCCGCGTCCGGTTCGAGCGGCCTGGTGGAATCCTCCGACGAGCTCGATACCTTCAAGCTCCTCTATCGCCGTCCCAAGTTCACGCCCGCCGCGTTTCAGCGTGGAACCACGGTGGGCGGTTTCGTCGGCGTCGATGGCGGTTCCACTTCCACCAAAGCCGTGCTGCTATCGGAATCCGGCGACATCCTGTGTAAGGCGTATCAGCTCTCGAACGGCAATCCTATCCAGGACACCATCGACATGTTCGAGAAGCTCCGCGCCCAGGTAGAAGGCCAGGGCGCCAACCTCGAAGTGCTCGGCGTCGGCACCACCGGCTACGCCAAGGACATCCTGCGCGACGTGCTGCATGCCGACGTGGCGCTGGTGGAAACCGTCGCCCACACCGAATCCGCCATGAAGTTTTACGACGATCCGCACGTCATCGTCGACGTCGGCGGCCAGGACATCAAGCTCATCGTCCTGAAGAACGGCCGCGTCAAGGACTTCAAGCTGAACACCCAATGTTCGGCGGGCAACGGCTACTTCCTGCAATCCACCGCCGAAGGCTTCGGCAAAAAAGTCGAAGAATACGCCGACCTCGCCTTCTCCGCCACCAGCATGCCCCAGTTCGGCTACGGCTGTGCGGTGTTCATGCAGTCCGACATCGTGAATTTCCAGCGCCAGGGCTGGCGCGCCGAAGAGATTCTTGCCGGGCTCGCCAACGTTCTTCCCAAGAACGTCTTCCTCTACGTCGCCAGCATTCCCAATCTCGCCGCCCTTGGCTCGCGCTTCGTCCTGCAAGGCGGCACGCAGAACAATCTCGCCGTGGTAAAAGCCGAGGTGGATTTCATCCGCTCCAGCTTCCGCGCCGGCGGCCGCCAGCCGGAGATCATCGTGCACGAACACTGCGGCGAATCGGGCGCTATCGGAGCAGCCGTCGAAGCGCTACGGCTGTGGAACAACGGCCGCCGCACCAGCTTCATCGGTTTAGACGCCGTCCGCAACATCTCCTACCGCACCACGCGCAACGAAGACACCCGCTGCTATTTCTGCAAGAACAACTGCCTGCGCACGTTCATCGACGTAAACACCGCCGGTGTGGCTGCCGCGGCTCCCGCTTCTTCCAATGATTTCGTTCCTGTGGCCAAAGTCTTCAAGTCCAAGGTCCCCCTCCAGGCGAACGAACAGCGCCTCATCATCGCCACCTGCGAAAAAGGCACGGTCGAAGACATGGAAGAGATGAAGGGCATCAAGGCCGGGCTCGACGCGGCCAAGAAGAATTACCCCAATTTCGTCGACCTCGCCGCGCACGAAGCCTTCCGCTCGCGAAAAACCGAACTGGTGGCCGATCCGATCCCGTCGCGGGCCTGGACTAAATCCAGCAAAGAGCGCGTCGCCCGCATGAAGAACCGTCCGGCTCTGCGCATTGGCATTCCGCGCTTGCTGAACGCCTACGTCTACGCGCCGGTCTTCAACGCCTATTTCGAAAGCTTGGGCTTGAAGTCGGAGAACATCGTTTATTCGGACTACACCAGCCAGGAGCTGTATCGCGCCGGCGCCAGCCGCGGCGCTATTGATCCCTGCTTCCCCGCCAAGATCGGCATCGCTCACGTCCACAATTTGCTCACGCTGAAAGCGGCGAAAAAACCGCTGGATGCTATCTTCTTCCCCATGGTGGACGTCCTCCACACGCCTCTGGTCAACCTCACCGGCTCCAACGCCTGCCCCACTGTGACCGCTTGCCCGGAAACCGTGAAAGCCGCGTTCACCAAGGAGAATGACGTTTTCGCCGAATGCAACGTCCGCTACCTCAACCCGGTGCTCAACTTCGCCGACCGCAAGCTTTTCAACCACCAGATGTTCGCCTCCCTCCAGGACCTGCTGGGATTATCGCCCGAGGAAAACGAGCGCGCCGTCGAGGCCGGCTTCGCCGCACTCAAAGAGTATGAAGCCTCGATGCGCCGCCAGGCGCGCGAAGTGCTTGATCAGCTCGAGCGCGAGGACCGCATCGGCATTGTCATGCTGGGCCGGCCCTATCACCACGATCCCGGCCTGAATCACGAGATCCTGGACGAATTCCAGAAGCTCGGCTACCCGATCTTCTCGCAAAGCATGCTGCCGCTCGATGAAGACCTGCTCGAGCGCCTATTCGGCGACGAAGTCCGCGCCGGCGTGATCCAAAGTCCGCTCGACATCGCCGACGTCTGGAAGACGCGCTACTCGGCCAGCACCAACCACAAGATCTGGGCCGCCAAGTTCACCGCGCGCCATCCCAACCTGGTCGCCATGGAAATCTCCAACTTCAAGTGCGGCCACGACGCGCCCATCTATGGCGTCATCGAAGGCATCATCGAGAAATCCCACACGCCCTACTTCTGCTTCAAGGATCTCGATGAGAACAAGCCCACCGGATCGGTGAGGATTCGCGTGGAGACCATCGATTATTTCCTGCGCCGCTATCGCGACGACATCATCAAGCGCGTGCACGCCGAGCGCGAGATCGAGGCGCGCCTGGCCGAATACGAACGCGAGCTTCGGCTGAGCCTGAGCGGCATCAGCGCCGAGAGCGACCGTCCGGCCGAGTTAATCCAAATCGCGGTCGCGTAGTAATCGCCCGGCGCTCGCCGCCTCACAGCTCGCTCAGCGCCGCCACCAGCGCCCCGCGCGCCGTCGATACCATCGGGTTCGCCGCCATCCGCACCTCCGCGATCGCCACCGGCAGCTCCACCTCGCGCAGCGACTTTTCGAAACGGTCCCGGAATCCGGGCGGCATCACGCTGCCCCCGCTCAGCACCAGCGGAATCGGCCGGTTCAGCTTGGGCATGTTCTGCACGCTCGCGAACTGGTCCTTGAGCGCCGCCACCAGCGCCTGGATCATGTCCTCGTAAAACTGGCTCAGCGCCTGGTGGATCTTGTTCACGAAATGCCCGTTAAAGTGGAACGACTCTTCTTTGATGGTCCGGATGCGCGTGGCCGGCTCGCCGCGCAGTTGCGACACGCCCGCATCGATGAAATCGCCCGCCTTGGGGATGCTGAAGCTGAACACCGGTACTGACAGATATGCCAGGCACACATTGCACAGCCCGCCGCCGCAACTGATCCCGATGCCCGTATAATTCGAGGTTTCCAGCTCCCCATACACCACCGCAAGCCCCTCGGAAATCGCGTGCGCGTCGTAGCCCATCTTCGAAAGCATGAGCTTCAGGCCGGCTTCGTGCTCGTTCACTTCTTCGCTCGCGCCCAGCGGCGCCGCTGGAACGCTGTAGCAGACCCGGCGCCCTTGTCCGTCACTCTCACCCATCACCAATCCGGCGATCTGCCGGACCAGCATCAAGCTGTTGGCTTCCTCCGGATTCAGCACGCCCCGCAGCATCGGCCGGCGTGTTTCCCGATGGAACAGGTTGGCGAAGCGCTCCGATTCGTCCCCGTATACCGTGATCTCGGAGTCCTGCACCAGGTGCGGGATGCGTTCCTTTTTCAGCACGCCCTGCGTGAGCTTCGAGAACGGAATGGTGACGAAGGCGTTCAGTTGCGTGTCGAACTGGATATCTTTGTCGTGGCGCTGGGCGGCGACAATGCGGCTGGTGCCGACGTCGAGCCCCAGAGCCGTGGGAGTTTGCGAGCTGCTTGCACTAAAGCTGCTTGTACTAAGATTGGTTGCATTCATCAGTTGTACTCCTGGTAGGCGCCTTTTCCGCGCAGCGCCCGGATTGCGTCCCGGTATCGTTCCTGCAGTTCTTTGCGATAACTCTCCACCGTCAGCCCTCGCGCCTCGGCGGCGGCGCGCCATTCCCCTTCGGAGGCTTCGATGCTTCGGGTCAGAGCGGAATCGCCCGCTTCCATGAGTGTGTCCGGCGCCTCGAAGGCGAACAAGCTCACGCTCGGCACCGGCAGTTCGTAATTGTCCGGCAGGCCCAGCCGGGCAAAGGGTAGATTGGCCGCCCAATCCTGGTGGTAGCCGACGCCGAAATTCGCGGGATTTACGGACACCTGCGCGTGCGTCACGCAATTGGAAGCCGCGATGCCGTATTGCACCCGCAGCATCTCCGTAAGAATCCTTCCCGCGTAGACTTGCGCGCCGTTTACCGCGGGCTCTCGGCCGCTCGGCGTACTGCGCCCCTCGAACGCCACGCCGAAAAAGCTTTGGTTGAGATTGAGGTAAATCCAGGCTGCGTCCGCCCACACCGAATTCCCGGCGTGGTTGGCGTAATCGCTCTCCCGTACCACTCGAAACACACGCCCGAAGCGGTCGATCACAAAATGATACGCCCGCCGCCGCTTCACGTACGCGAGTAGCCCCTCCCCGGCCCGGCGCAACGATTCATTCTGCTCCTCCTCGAACGGCGCCAGATGGCTCTCCGTGGTGTGATAAACAATGCCGGCGGGTTCCGTGCGCCATTGCGTGCTGGAAACAAGAGCAGAATCAGGCAGGGTGGAGGCGAGCTTCGCCGGTGCAGCCCGGCTATGCACGGCATCCAGCGCCCACCGCGCAATAGCCAGGTACCGGCGCGGCGCGGTTGACGTGGCGTACTGCTCCTCGACCCGCAGTCCGTTGCTGTATAGCTCGAATTGCGCGGTGCTTTGCACCAACCAGACCTTCCCCGCCGCTGGACGAACGGGTTGTCGCGTCCGGCCGGACGGCCTCGCCGGCCCTGCGGACTGGTCTTGAGCGGCTGCGACATGTCGCGACAGCGTCCAGCACCAGGCCGACAACAGCAAGATGCCGAGCGTAATGCTGATCACAGATACGCGACGCCCCATATGTTTCAGCAACGGCGCGTTTGTGGGACCACTTACATTTCGGCGCAGAAACTGCAACCGGTCCGCAGGATCGTCGAAGCGTCGAGCGCGCCATTCGAGCGCGCGGACCAGTACTCCTCGCAGGGTCATGGCAACTAGCGGGAGTTGTAAGCCCCCGTGCGAGTAGTGCCGCCAAGTGCGCAACACTCTCAACCAAACTCGTTATGACCCTATAGAACCGGCAGGACTAAGGTTGGATTATATTGAGCAAATCCGCCCCCGCTTTGCACCTTATTGTGCTAGTATTATGCCACCGCCTTTGCAATTGAGAGGGAGGGATCATGTTCAGGAAGTTCATGCAGGCTTCCGCTCCGGACGGCGCGTCTGTCGCTCTGGAGGAACAGCGGATTGACCCGCCTGCCGCAGCCCCCGCGGCCGATGTCAATGCACGGAATCGGAACGATTCATCGGCCCTTGCGAAGTTGTCATCCTTCGACGAAATTTACCAACGCTCCACGTTCAAACCCGCCACTTCCACCGCCGCGTGGGACATATTGAAGGTCGCGGATATGATTTCCAGCGAGCATTTGCATGGCCTGTCGCCGGCCGCCAAGCATAGCGCTCTCATGATGGCTTTAGAGGCTGCCGGTGTCGCCGTGGAAGACATGCTGCAGGACGCCGTCCAGCGGCAGCGCGTGCTCAACGAATACGAAGAGATTCAGCGCCGCCGGCTGGAGCAGTTCGAAAAAGGTAAGCTTGAGGACAATCAGCGCCTGGCCGACGAGATGGAGGGCATTTGCTCCCATTATCGTATGCGCATTGCCGGCGCCGTGCAGGAAATCGAGCGCGAGCGAGCCGCCTTTCGTGAATGGCAGGAGCGCAAAGAGCGGGAACAGCGCCGCATCTCGGAGGCCGCCTCGGCGTGTGTGCCGGGCGAATCCGGCGCCAGCGACGCCAGCATCTCGCGGCTGCTCGAGAGGAATTCTGGTCGCTTAAGAGAGTTAGCGTAAGACAAAACCGGCCACGTAGAGCCGCGTTAGGTAGAGATAGAGACAGGGATAGTTTTTTCTCCGCCGAAAGACGCTCGCGATCTCGACATCGCGTTTCTGTCATCGAAACGTAGTGTGCGCGCCATCAGCGCCTAATGCTGTTATGCGAAAAAAGGTGAACTGCTATGCAATCTGAGTCCACGCTTGCCGTCGAACGGCGTACCAAAGCACGTTATCCCTTGCGATTGACTGTGCGCTACCGCACGATGTCGGATGGACCGGCACTGGTAGGCGTCGGCCAAACCGTGAACATGAGCAGTTGCGGTCTGCTGATTGCCTCTGACCACGCCCCGGTCCGTGCCGGCGCAAAGCTGCAGCTCATGGTGGATTGGCCGTTTCTGTTGCACGGCAGCACGCCCCTGCAATTGGTCGCCTCTTGCCGCGTCACACGCTGCCAGCCCGAGGAATTTGCGGTCAGGCTCGAACAATACCTGTTCCACACCAAAAAACGCTAGTGTGTGGGACACGCACTCCTGCGTGCCGCCTCGACACTTGTGTCGAGGCCGTGATCTAAGAACCAAATTCTGCCATCCTAGTTTCAATGACCGCGTCCGTCCAAACCAAAACCCCTCCCTTCCGTGCCGATCATGTCGGCAGCCTCCTCCGCCCGCAAGATCTGCTCCAAGCGCGCCAAGACCACAAAGCCGGACGCATCTCGCCCGCCGAGCTTCACCGCATCGAAGATCTTGCCATCGGCGACGTCGTCCGCCTCCAGGAGGACCTGGGCCTGGAAGGCGTCACCGACGGCGAATTCCGCCGCGCCTCCTGGCATATGGATTTTCTCTACCAGATCGGCGGCGTCGCAAAAGTGGCCGGCAACATGAAGGCGCAGTTTCGCAACGAGCAGGGCGTCATCGAATTTACGCCCGCCGCGCTCGCCATCCAAGGCAAGCTGAAACTCGACAAATGCATCTTCGGCGACGATTTCGCCTATCTGAAGTCCGTGGCCCATGCCACGCCCAAGCTCACCATCCCCTCGCCCAGCATGATGCATTACCGCAGCGGCCGCGCCGCCATCGATGCCGCCATTTATCCCGATATCGCCGAGTTCTGGCACGACCTCGCCCAAGTCTACGCCGATGAAATCGCCGCCCTCGCCAAATTAGGCTGCACTTACCTCCAACTCGACGACATCAGCCTCGCCTATCTGAACGATCCCGCCCAGCGCGAGATGGTGAATAAGCTCGGCGAAGACGGCGAGCGCGCTCACATCCGGCACATTCGCACGCTAAATGCCGCTCTCGCTAACAAACCCGCCGGCATGTCCATCTGCACGCACCTTTGCCGCGGCAACTACCGCTCCTCCTGGGCCGCGTCCGGCGGCTACGACCACGTGGCCGAAGCTCTTTTCGGCGAGCTCAACGTGGACGGCTATTTCCTCGAATTCGACGACGCCCGCTCCGGCACTTTCGCGCCCCTGCGCTTCCTTCCCAAAGGCAAGAAAGTCGTACTCGGCCTGCTCACCACCAAACGCGGAGCGCTAGAAAGCAAAGACGAGCTGAAGCGTCGCATCGATGAAGCCGCCAAAGTCGTCCCTCTCGATCAGCTTTGCTTGAGCCCCCAGTGCGGCTTCTCCTCCACCAGCGAAGGCAACGCCCTCACCATGGACCAGCAGTTTCAGAAATTGAAACTTGTCGTTGAAACCGCTCGAGAGGTCTGGAGCTAACCAGCTTGCCAGCCCCCCAATCCCCAACCCCGAGCCGCGACGCCAGGAGCGGTTCCATCCCGGCCCTCTATTACAAGATCATGCACCTCGCTCTTTTCATCGCCGGCGTTGCTGGCCTTGCCGCTTTTGCCGCGGCCCAAACTCCGCCCGCCTGGGTTGAGAAAAGCAATCAGAACGCCCAATTGCTGATCGAAATCCTCGCCCGCTATTCGCCCGAGCAAGCCTCCGCCCAAGGGCTAGCCGGTTTTGACGGCCAGATCAGCACCGCTTCTCCCGATCAACCCGAGCGCTTCCGCAGGGATCTCGCCGTGGCCCGCCTGGAGCTCGAACGACGCGCGGCGCTCGAAAAGGATCCGCTGGTGCGCCAGGATCTCGATATCCTCATGGCGGAAGTTGATCGCGACATCCGCAACTCGGAAGCCAACGAGCGCAACCTGCTGCCCTACCGCGATGTGGCCGGAAGCATTTTCTTCGGCATCAAAAGCCTTTTGGATGATCAGATAGCGCCGGCCCGCCGTCCCTCCGCCCTGGTCCGCTTGCGTAAATACACCGGCCTCCAGCCCGGCATTCAACCGCTCATCAACCAGATCGAAGATCGCTATCGCGAAAAGCTGAACACGCCCGGGCTGCTTGGCCCCGCCAAGGTGGAAGTGGAAAAGAACCTGGAAAACACCAACACCTACGTCAATGGCATTGGTCTGCTCCTCGAGAAGTACAAGATGAGCGGCTACCAGGACGCCTTCGCCAAGCTCAAGCAGCAGCTCGCCTCATACGACAACTTCGTCCGCACCGAAGTGCGCCCCAAAGCCCGCGCCGATTTCCGCCTCCCGCCCGAGCTCTATACCATCCAGCTCGCCAACTTCGGCATCGACTACACGCCAGCCGACCTCACGCGCCTCGCGCACCAAGCCTTCACCGATCTCCAAAACGAAATGCAGCCCATCGCCGCCCGCGTCGCGCAAGAACGGCGCCTGTCCTCGTCCGACTATCGCGATGTCATGGCGGCCTTGAAAAAAGATCAGATCCCCGGCGACCAAATCATGCCGCATTACCACCAGCGGCTGGCTGAAATCGAAGCCATCGTCCGCCGTGAGCACCTGGTCACCCTCCCCGACCGCCCAGCCGTGATCCGTCTCGCCTCCGCCGCCGAAACCGCGCAGCAGCCCGCGCCGCACATGCTGCCGCCGCCGCTGCTCAACAATCATGGCGAGCGCGGGCAATTCGTGTTGCCGCTCGGAACTACCGGGAAGGGCGGGGAAGCGTTGAAATATGACGATTTCACCTTCGCCGCCG
>JASIGB010000636.1:0-5504 GCA_030045355.1 Bryobacteraceae bacterium | reverse complement strand
GCAGGTGGTGCATTGGAACACAGCTTCCTGCGAAAGATGAGCGCCCAACAGCGGCTCCTCGCTCGCCGGACCAAATTCCTGCAAATAACCGCGAAATCCGAGTGCGATTTCCTTGGGATTCAAAACTTTTCCTGTGTTGGATGCCGGGCAATGCTCGGTGCAGCGTCCGCATTCCACACAGGTGAAGGCTTGGAGCGAAATCAGCTTGGTCACGTCTTTGCCCGTGTCGATGCCAAAGTCCTCGTCGCCTGCAAGCGGCGGGATCTTGCTGAACCCATCGCGCTTTAGAAAGACCGTGAACGGGCTCATCGCCAGATGCAGATGCTTGGTGTGAGGGACCAGCGGCAGGAAAAACAGAATCGTCAGCGTGTGCGCCCACCACAGCGGCCGGCTGGACTCCCACCCCGGAACGAATGTCACCAGATACGTGACCATGAGCAGGAAAATCAGCATCGCGATCACACCCGATTCCGGCGACAGTTCGCCTAGCCATTTCGGCCGGATCACGAAGCGCCGAAAGGCGAGGCCTGCGATCGCCACCGCCACCGCGATCGCAAACAGCGCGGCGAAATCGAAATAGAATCGGCCGAAAGCGCCGGCGCGGTCTAGAAATCCTAGCCGCACGCCCTCGGCGAATTGGTTCGTGGTGACCAGCGCGAACACGCAAAATCCCCAGAACACCAGCGCATGCGCAAAGCCCGGCAGCGGACGCTGGGAGATCACCTTGCCCTGGAGCATCACCTCCCACAGGAACTCCGCCACCCGCCGTTCCACAGGCGGCAAGTGAAAATCGGCATCCTGCTTTGACTGCTGGATCGCATTCCAGACGCGCCGGAATCGCCACCAGAAACCGAAGATGGAGGTGATCAAGAGAGCGAGGAAGATGGCCGATTCCGGCCAAGACAATTGCGGCGCCAAGTCACGAGTGTAGCGCAGCCCATTTTCAGGGGACGGACCGCTACCGCCTGATTGCGAAGCGGCCCCTTGGCCGACGAGGGGGCCCGGGCACCGAGCGCTAAACGACTGTCTCGCCGCTCGCGCCCGGTCGGTTTAATTAGTTCAGGCGTGGACGATCACCTTCATAACCCGTTTAGGCTGTTTGCAGGGGTGCATTTTCATGCGGTAGCCGAGAGTCTGCGCAGGAACATGCGAACCGAAATCGAGAGCAAAGACGCCGGATTCCTCAGAGCCAACGAGCAGCAATACCTTGAATACATCGTCTATAAATTTCGAATGGACACAATAGAACTTCATTTTGATCAAGTATCGGTAAGCAGTAGGGAGGAGGAACGTGTTTCCCGCAGCTTCGATATTTACACCGGCAGGAACCGCAGGCGAAGCATTCGCGCAGCAGGTGATAACTTACCACGTTCCGTACGTGGGCAACGCTAACACGCTGCACTATCAGCCCAGCCAGTTCAGCACTGGCGGCCGCCTCCTCGCCTATCTGCGTGGCGAGACGGTATGCTTCGACGTAATCGACTCTCGTGGTGCAGAACAGGTCAGGCAGGACGCCAACGCAATGCTGAACTCTATGCAAGGGAACCTTGGGTACTTATCCCATGACATTTCCCGCTTCAACCAGGGGCTGAACCTTTCGCTAGGCAGGTTTTCCAAGAGCGGCGATCGGAACTACAGCGGCGCGCCAAAGTGCTTGAGGCTCTTAACGTCCCGATTAGAAAGACAGAAAACGTTCCGGCAGCTTTCACGGTCCCGGTTGCCCGAAAACCAATCCCAACTCCAAAGCCGCGGGTACCGAATGCACCACAGCAGCCGGACTGGGCGCTTGACGAGTCCGTTTATCAGGAGATTCTTCGAATTATCCACGATACCGGACGGGTCTTTGAGCGGCTGCCAAGCACATATGCTGGGAAGGACGAAGAAACGCTTCGCGATCATCTCATTCTTCAGCTCGAGCCCCATTTTGAATGGAGCGCAACAACTGGAGAGACATTCAACAAAAGCGCAAAAACCGACATTCTCGTCCGGTACGAAAAACAAATTGTCTTTGTAGCGGAGTGTAAATTTTGGCGCGGCCGCAAGCAGCACTTCGAAACAATCGACCAGATTCTAAGATACTTGACATGGAGGGAATCCAAGACGGCGATTGTTTATTTCGTCGACACAAAGGAGATATCGGCGCCGCTAAAGGCGATAGAAGACTCCACACGCGAACATCCGTGTTACGTAGCGCTCAAGGGAAAGCGAGACGAATCCCGGTTCAGCTATGAGCTTCACTTCCCAGACGACAAGGGCCGCACTGTTCGGGCGGAGGTGTTGTGCTTCCACCTCCCCAAGCCGTGAATGGATTAAGGCAGGTGCAAACGCCGGCCGGGGCCGTGTCCGCGGCCCGCAACCTCTGCCTATTTGTCTGTGGATGGCCCCTTTGCCGCCTCAATTTGCTCCAACGTCTGTTTGACAATTTTTGGGGTGCAGCACTTGGCCGCCGTGAAACGGGATCGTCACTCGTAATGCCCCGTGTCCGTAGATCCGATGACTTCCTATGGAGCGCAAGCGTTCGAAGCCGGCCGCCAGCAGCGCGGATTCCGCTTCGGCTGCTGTCCATCGCGGATGTCTTAGGCATTCACCTCAACTGCCGTAGTCAGAATCTCCCGGCTCAGAAGAACATCCCGTTCGCTTTCCGGCAGAGTTTCAAGGTAAAGCTCGATGGCTTCCTTAATATTCGCGATCGCCTCCTCCAACGTGTCGCCCTGCGACTGGCAGCCTCTTAACTCCGGGCACCAAGCATAAAAACCATGCTCGTCTTTCTCAATCACGACGCTTGCTTTGCGAGCCATAGTGTTAGTGTAGCCCGTTCTCTGGCTACTTCCAGCAGAAGATGATCGGCGTTTCGCTGTCCGATCCAGTATAACGCCGGCCCTCATCTATAAAGCCGGCCTTCGTGGGCTACGATAGATCTTTTGGGGGCCAAACCTTTGCGATTCATCATGTCCGGAGCCGCGGGATTCATCGGTTCGCACCTGTGCGATCGTTTGATTGCCGAAGGGCACCAAGTAGCCGGCTATGACAATTACATGACCGGAGCCGCTCATAATGTTGAGCACTTGAAGGGCAATCCGGCCTTTGAGTTCCGGCATTGGGATGTCTGCCAGCCTTTCGAAGTGGAAGGGCCGGTGGACGGCGTGTTGCATCTGGCGTCGCTCGCCAGCCCGAAGGATTATTTCGAGCACCCGATCGAAACACTCGATGTCGGCTCGGCCGGTACGCGCAACATGCTGGAGATCGCGCGCCAGAGCGAGGCCCGGTTCATGGTCACTTCCACATCGGAGTGCTATGGCGATCCGCTGGTGCATCCGCAAGTGGAAACCTACTGGGGCAACGTGAATCCCGTCGGCGTGCGCTCGTGTTATGACGAAAGCAAGCGCTACGCCGAAGCGCTCACCATGGCCTATCACCGGGTGCATGGCGTGCGGACCACCATCGCGCGGATTTTCAATACGTATGGCCCCCGCATGCAGTTGAAGGACGGGCGAGTAGTCCCGGCCTTCATCGATCAAGCCCTGCATGGCGATCCGATGACGGTGTTCGGCGACGGCTCGCAAACGCGCAGCTTTTGTTACGTGCGCGACCTGGTGGACGGCCTTTACCGTCTCATTTTCTCCGACGAACGCTTCCCGGTGAATCTGGGCAATCCGCAGGAGTTGACGATTCTCGAATTTGCCGAGCGCATCCGGCGGCTGACGGGAACCGAGTCGGAGCTCGAATTCAAGCCACTCCCGCAGGACGATCCGAAGCGCCGGCAGCCGAACATCACGAAAGCAAAAAAGGTATTGGGATGGGAGCCGAAAGTCGGCCTGGAAGAAGGGCTCAAGGAGACGATCGCTTATTTCCAGAGCCTGCCTGCGCCGGCTCTCGCGCGGTAAGCACCGGAGACACTTCCACCCACACCTTCGCCGCGGCGGATTTCCCCAGTTGCACCGGCTTCTCCGCGATGCGCAGCGTAAGCGTGTCATCGTAGTTGCACGACATCATGCCGACCACGGCGCCCGGACGGATGCCGAGCCCGTGCAGATACTCAAGCAGCCGCCGGTCGCGCTCGAAGACGCTGACCACTACCGACTCCGACTCCGGCGGCGCTTCGTCCAACGGGCACAAGCCACGCTCGCGGCGCTCCTGCGGCGTGTCACCCTCCACGCGATTTCCATGCGGACACGGCTCCGCCGTGCCCAGTTTTTCAAACAGCCGCCGCTCGAAATCGGCCGAAACCGCGTGTTCCAGGGCCTCGGCTTCCTCGTGGACCTTGTACCACTCCATGCCGAAAATCTCAGTGAGCATGCGCTCGATCAGGTAATGCCGGTGCAGCAGCCGGTTGGCGATATCACGGCCCGCTGGTGCAAGCGAGATGGTCCCGTCGCGCCCGGTGCGAATCAGCGCGTCGCGCTTCAGCCGCTTGATGGCCATGGTGACCGCGGGCGCCGAAACGTTCAGCCAGCGCGCCAGCGTGGCGGGGATTACCGGCTCGCCCTCGCTCTCGGCCTCCGCAATGGCCTTGAGGTAATTTTCCTTGGAGACGGTGATTTTCACGCTAAATCAAATTGTACCGTCTGCGTGCCGTCGATGGCCGAAAGGCGCGGGCGCGGCCTCGGCCCGCAAACGCCTAGCGCTTGGCGATCCGGCGCGTCATCCACACGCTGAAGCGCCGGAAGCGCGTATTGTGAAACGCCCGGATTTGCCATTGCCCTTCCCGCTTTACCATGACAAAAGTCTGCAGCGATTTTCCCCGCGCGGAGCTGGCCGTGTGGACCAGCGCCACGCCGGGGGCGAGAAACGAGAGGTCTGTAATGGAGGGGTCGATCCGGGTACCTTTGAGCACGCCGCGAAACAACGGAGCGTGTGACTCGCGGTTTTCCGCGCGTCCGCGCAGATGCATTCCGTGGAAGGTCACGTAGTCGGAATCTTCCGTGAAACACTCCGCGTAGGCCTCAGCGTCGCCGCGCGCCCAGGCCTCAGCCAAACGCGCAAGCAAGGAGCGGATGGTAGCTTCGTTTTCAGAATCAATCGCCACAATTTGAAAAACGCGCCGCGCACCCATTTTGTTCCAAGCTGCGCTCCGCTTAGCCCAACGCGGCGAAGAGCGCCTGCTTCCAGCGTGCCGTATCGATGGCCCAATGGACCTTAGCATTGGGCTCCCGGTCAAGCAGAGCTGCCCAGGTCGCGCGGTTGCGATCGTCGGAAGCCACGCCCAGCCGGTCCACCACGGTCATGCCGCGCGTCAATTCCGAAGCGGTCTCGATGTCCACGTAGTGGCTGCTCGATTCGGTCGCGATTGACGCATCGAGCGCGATCGACATCGCCACCGGATCGGGCAGCGAAATGCCGTCCTCGCCGGTCTGTTTTCGAAAGGCCTCGCGCCCCGTGCTGTTGCACTCGACCGCGAAACGCGCCAGATCCGTGCCGATCGTGCCGATATGATTGATATCGCCCGGCGAGATCACGGCCGCTCCGCGGCACAACTGCCAACCGGCCATCTCGATGGGAAGGCC
>JASIGB010000635.1:0-3248 GCA_030045355.1 Bryobacteraceae bacterium | reverse complement strand
AGGCTCCCGCCTTCGGGACCCAGAAATTTGTCATTATCCCGGCTGTATTTGGCCAGAAAATGATCCACCAGGAGCGGAATATCTTCCTTGCGCTCGCGCAGCGGCGGCAGCGCCAGGTTGATCACATTCAGCCGGTAATACAAGTCTTCGCGGAATTTCCCGTCCTCCACCAGCTTCTTGAGCTCGGCATTGGTGGCGGCGATGATCCGCACGTCCACCTTGACGGTTTCGGTGGAACCCACCGGCATAAACTCGCGTTCCTGGATCACGCGCAGCAGCTTGGACTGGCTATCCGGGCTGATGGTCCCGATCTCGTCGAAAAAAATCGTCCCTTTGTTGGCGGTCTCGAAATAGCCTTTGCGCGACGCGACGGCTCCGGTGAAAGCGCCTTTCACGTGACCGAACAGCGCCGATTCCAGCAGGTCGGCCGGAACCGAGCCGCTGTTCACCGGCACAAACGGCTGATCGGCGCGCGCCGAATGGGCGTGAATGGCCTTGGCGATCAGCTCCTTGCCGGTGCCGGTTTCGCCGGTAATCAGGATGTTGGCGCGGCTGGGCGCCACCTGCGTCACCAGATCGAGAATGCGCAGCATGCGGTCGTTCTTGCCGATAATATTGGGAAAGCTGTACTGCTGCTTCAGCGCTTTCTTGAGCTGAACGTTCTCGCGCTCCAGCCGGCTGTGCGCGATCATGCGCCCGATCTCGATCAGCAGCTTCTCGTTGTCCCAGGGCTTGGAGAAATAATCGCTGGCGCCGTTCTTGAGCGCCGTCACCGCGACCTCCACCGATCCGTAGGCGGTAATCATGAAGACCGGTGTTTCGCTGTCGCGCTCGCGGATGTCGTGCAGGACTTCCATGCCGGAACGGTCCGGCATCATCAGGTCCAGCAGGATCAGGTCATAGCTCGCCGATTCGGCGCGCTTCAGTCCCTCGGCGCCGTTCTGCGCCAGTTCCACCGTGTAGCCTTCGAGCTCCAGCAGCGTTTCGAGACTTTCGCGGATATCCGCTTCGTCGTCGATTACCAGGATGCGGCCTTTGGGAAGGGGGACAGGTTCATCGGGGGGCAGTCGATCAGGCATGCACCGGCTTTCGTGCTAATGGCAGTTCCACGCGGAATCGGGAGCCGGCGCCCAGCCGGCTCTCCACTTCAATACTACCGCCGTGCTCGCGCACAATTCCGTACGTGACCGACAGCCCGAGGCCAGTGCCCTTGCGCGCGGCCTTGGTGGTGAAGAACGGATCGTAGATGCGTTCCAGATGTTCCGGCGCGATGCCTTGTCCGGTGTCGGAGACGTCGATGCGGGCGAAGCCGTCTTCGCTCCGCACGTGCACCGAAAGCGTGCCGCCGGAATCCATCGCGTCGCGGGCGTTCAGGAATAGATTCAGGAACACCTGTTGCAGCTTGCCGGCATTGCCTTTGACGGCGGGCATCGTGCCCGGCGCATCCAGCTTGACTTCGATGCCGGATTTCTTCAGTTGATGCTCCACCAGATTCAGCGTCTCGTGAATCACCTTGCTCACGTCGACTTCGACAAATTCGGTGGTCGAGGTGCGTGAGAAGCTGAGCAGCGAATTGACGATTTCGCTCGCCCGGAAGGTTTGCTTGGCGATCTTGTCCAGCAGCTTGGATTTCTGCTCGTCCTCGGAGATCTGCTTGGCGAGCATTTGGGCGTAGGTGGAAATCACCGCCAGCGGCGTGTTTACTTCGTGCGCGACGCCCGCCGCCAGCAGACCGATGGAGCTCAACTTGTCGGCCTGCACCAGCCGCCGCTCCAGCTCATCGCGATCGGTGATGTCGTCGAAGATGATGAGCCGCCCGATCTGCCGCATGTCCTTGGACACCAGCGGCGCGATGGCCAGGTTCAGGATGTGCGCTGGGGGCTCCGACGGCTTGCCCTTGCCGTTGCCCTTGCCATGCCCGTTTCCGTTCGCGTGCCCGCTGGCCTGATTGCTGGGCGAGGGTAAAACGAACTTGTAGATATTCTGAATGCCGGTTTGCGCGCGCGCCTGGCGAAACATTTCACACAGCTCGGTAGGGAAAAGCTCGGCCAGCGGCCGGCCGACCGCAGCTTCGCGCGAGATCCCGGTGAGGCGCTCAATCTGAGTGTTCCAGCTTTCCACGCAATCGTCCAGATCCGCGGCCAGGATGCCGACGTTGATCGATTCGACGATGTTTTCGCTGAACTCCTTGAGCCGCTCGTACTCGGCCGCCTTGCGTTCCAGCGAATGGTAGAGGCGCGCGTTCTCGATGGCGATGCCGACGTAGCCGGCCAGGGTGACCACCAGCTCCACGTCGTCGCTCGAAAGGAAGTCACCTTTGTCGGTCCGGCTGAGCGCCAGGTACGCGATGGTGCGCCCTCGCACGCTGCACGGGAAATAATACGTAAGATCCAGTTCCGCGATGGTGCGGCGCAAGGAGATGGGCCATTCATGGGAGACCGCGTCCAGCAGATGCCGGGTCCGTTCGAAGAACAAGTACTGTTTGCCTGGGTGCGCCGTCAGGAAGCTCAAATCCAGCTCCTGCGGCGGCTTCTGCCCGCGATCCCTTTTCACGCCCTGCGTCATGTGCAGGTGAAAACGGTCGTCGCTGGCGTCGCTGCTGAGGAAGAAAGCCACGTGCTGGATGGAGAGCGTGTGCACCAACCGTTCGCCCACCGACCGCAGCATTTCATCGAGATTGGTTTCCGATCCCAGCTCGCGCGCGAACTCAATCAGCGTGCGGCGATAGTCGTAGCGGTCTTTATAAAAGAAATAGCGGTCGAGCTGCTCCTGCAGCCAATCGCGGATCGGCTGAAAGATGAACGCCGCGAAAACGATCAGCAGTACGATGGCCGCGGGGCTGATCCTCTCCGGGCGCACGAACGAAAAGATCAGACCATAAAACAGACCCAGGACCACCAGCGTGGCGAGCGTGTAAACGTAACCCTGCTGGAAAATGATATCGACGTCCATCAGGCGGTAGCGCAGGATAGCGTAGGCCCACGTCACCGGCACCAGGATGAGCGAAAGCACCGCCATCTTTTGGTAATGTCCGGGCAGAGCGCCGAACACGTAGGGCACGGCGTAGATCAAAACGAACGGAACCACGCCCAAAAGCGCGCCGTTGCGCATGTATTTCAACTGCCGCCGCACCAGCGGATCGTCCGCCTGCGGGGTCTTGGACGCGAGAATCGCCGTACCGCCCAGGTAGAGAACGCTCAGCAGCAGCATCCAAACCCGGTCCAGAAACCAGCCGACCTCGACGGGCG
>JASIGB010000634.1:0-3755 GCA_030045355.1 Bryobacteraceae bacterium | reverse complement strand
GAGCTGGTACCACTTGGATACCATCACCGCCAAACTGAGCTACAACGGCCATCAGGAAGACTACGACGTGATCATGAAGAACGATCAGCCGGTCACCAACGTCAAGATGGAGCAGCTCGGCGGCACGGTTTCGGCCGGCGAATTCGGCACCATGATGGCCGAGATTTTCGACCCGCAGAGCCAGGCGCAATTTTCCTGGGACCATTGGGCCACGCTGCGCGGCCGCCGCACCTACGTCTTCGCCTACGACATCGCGCAGGAATATTCGCGTTATCACATCAAGGAAACCGAAACCAACCAGGAGATCGTCCCCGCCTATCGCGGCCTGGTGTACATCGACCGCGACACCAACATGGTGACCAAGATCACCCTGAACCCGTACAATATCCCCGCGACTTTTCCGATTCACGAAGCACACGAATCGCTCGATTACGATTTCCAGAACATCGGCGGGATGCCGTACATGCTGCCGCTGAAGGCCGTGCTCACTTCGAAACTGGAGCGGTTCTCGACCAAAAACGACATCGAGTTCCGGCTGTATCGCAAGTTCGAAACCGGGTCCACCATCAAGTTCGATACGCCCGATCCGCTGCCCGACGATCAGACCAAGGAAAAATAAACATGAATCCTTACGCCAGTCACCTGGGCAATCAAACTCCGTTAGAAGTGATTACGGAAACCCCGCGCCGGCTGGCGCATTTGATCGAAACCATCGGGCCCGAGCGCCTGGATTCACCGCCCGCGCCCGGAAAATGGAGCGCCCGCGACGTCCTGGCGCATTTGTCCGACTCCGAGATTGCGTTAGCCTTTCGCCTGCGCCAGACGCTCGCCGAGGATCATCATGTGATCCAGCCGTTCGATCAGGACCGCTGGGCCGCAAGCTATCCGGCGTCGGACGCGCGCCTGGCGCTTGAAGCATTTACGGCATTGCGCGCTTGGAATATCGCGCTGATCCGCTCCGTGAAGCCGGAGGATTTCTCCAAGCCGGTCACGCATCCAGAACGGGGAACCATGACGTTTCAGACTATCGTGGAAACGATGGCCGGACACGATCGCAATCACGTCCGGCAGATCGAGGCCATCGCGGCGCAGGCTGCGGGCGCAACGTAAGGGACTAACTTAAAACCAGACTACGCCGCGCAGGCGCCGGCTTCCAGCGCGGCCTGCACAATGGCTTCCGCCCGCTGCCAGTCTTCTTCCGCTGTTCCGGTGGGCCGTCCAGCGCGCTCCCAGAGCAGTTCCGCGACGGTGCGTATATCGGCGCGGTGGTCGTCTTTTACCGCAAGACCGGGAGCTGCGGGCAATAGCGAACGCACCAGCGCATCCCGGGCTTCGTCATAAGCCAGGTGCGCCTTCTCGAGCTCCAGCAGGGCAGTTTCGAATTCGTTGCGATCGCCCGTGGGACGTTCGGTGAGCTGCTGCACGTGCTGGGCCTTGCGCGAGAAGTCCTCGAACGCAGACCGATACTGAGACTCAACCGCAGCGACCTTCGCCATACTGGATTGGACGAAGCCGGCCGCAAAAAGATCCGAAATTCTGCGGCAACTTACTCTTTAAAGTTTCTTAAGACCCTACGGGGGAGAAGTGCGGTTTCAGTTTTCGAGTTCCACCAGCGCTTTTCCGCGCAAGCGGTAATCCAGATCCTTCAAGTTCGGGTTCAGTTCCACCCGGTCGAAGCGAACCTCGACGCCTTGCTGTTGTCCCTCGGGTTTGATCAGCATCGTCTTGGGATAGAAGGCGTTTCCGTTCTGGATATAGTCGGAGTAAGTGATCAGCATGGACCCAATTCCGGCGTCGGTCGCGATCTTGACCCGTTGCGGGCGCAGATTCGCATCCAGAGCAATCGATACTTTATCCGTCCCGGATTCGGCCACGATCGAGAAATCGTCCGCGAGTGCGGGCGCGGGCTGGTTCGCCGCCAGCCTGTAGCTCGGGCCTTGAAGCCGCGCGATGAGGGCGGGCAGTTGATTGTCGCGCACGAGCCCGAAATCGGTCGGCAGTTCCAGCGCGTCGTCGCCCTTGAGGTTCTTGCTGGCCTTGAACTCGCTGCCTTCGAACATGACTTCGTGCAGGATGCGGCCGGCCTTGGCCTGGAACAGCGCGCGGTCGCCGCGGTTGCGCATCAGCAAGGTCCAGCGGACGCTGGTTCCGTCGTGCGCCCACAACGTGGTGCTGCCGATGGCCTGCACGGAGCCGAGCGTTTTCAGCCCGTCGTCACCTCCGAGCGCCTGAATCATTTTCTGGAACAGCTGTTTGCCGAAGGCCTCGCGCGCGGCGCGGTCGGGGTCGAGCGTGGCGTCCACCGCGGTGCTCTTGGCCGGCTCGACGACCACCACGGCCTGGTGCACCATGTAGCCCTCCTTGGAGAAATCGACCGTCCAGCGGCCCGGCGTCAAACCGGCTACTTCCAGCTTCCCGCCTTCGGTGGCGCCGATGGAGGAGCCGTTCAGGCTCACTTTGCACTCGGCCGGCGCGCACGCCAGAGCGAGCATGCCCTTCGCGACCGGCTTGGGAGCAGGCGGCGGGGGCGCGGGTTTCGCCTTGCTTTTGATCAGATCCAGAATCTCGTCCGTCGCCCCGGCGGCCTCTAGTTTCGCCAACGTGTCGGAGGACATCGAAAAGGCCACACCGCGGTTTTCGATGGCTTCCTTGCGGCGCCGCAGCGGGATGGCGTCCTGTTTGAGCAGTATGAGAATCTGATCGAGCGTGAACGGATCTCCATTGAGGAACCGGTCGGACGATTTTCCATGGCCGGACCTCGCATCGGTGGCCGCGTTCGCGGCTGAGGGAACAGCGAGCGCCGCGGTCAGCGCGGCGGCCCAAATCAGAGAAGCAATCAGGCGTTTCATTGGTTTATTCAAGGCCGGTTTATTCAGAGCCGTCTATTTCAGAGCAGCTTCGGCGGCTTGCGCTTCACGAATCTTCCTTTTCCACGCCAGTGCCGCTTCGTCGGCCGGATTATCCGACAAAATGCGATCCACCAGCGCCATGGCCTGGCTGTAGCGGCCAGATTCCCAGAGCGTGCGAACCGGGCCATTCAGAACTTGCTTAGCGGATGCTTCCGCATTGACTTCCGCGTCCTTTGCGTCCTTTTCTTTCTCCTCGGGTTTCGGGGTGCGAGCTTCCACGGCGGCCGGCTGCGGTCTGGTTGGTGCGGGCTTAGCCACTGGCTGGGGCGCCGCGCTCGAAGCCGGAAGCACTCGGATGCGGCTTTGGGAAGCTTTCAGCTTCTGCCGCGACAGGAACATGCTTACCAGAACGACCGCTACAATCAGGCCGGCCACGGCGGCAAGTACGGTCCGAGCCAGTTTGTGGGTCTTGCGCGGAGCTGGCGCCGCCATAGCGGACGGCGATTGGAGGAAGGATTTCGGCGGCACGAATTCGGGCGCCGCCAGCGGTGGCGGCACCGGGCGCACGCGCGGCGTTGCGGGCTGGCGCGAATCGGCATCGGCAGCGCAGGCTGGATCGGCTGCCGGAGCGGGCGGCCGGATCCCGGAGGCGTCCTTGTTCAGCGGCACGCTGGCGTAGGAGCGGGCAGTCCAAGGGCGCGCCTCGGGCTCTGCGTCCTGCGGCCTTTCGCGCGGCGTCGCGGGGATTTCGAGCGGGGGCAGTTGCAGTTGAGGCGGCTCGGTGGGCATTTCGAATTGCGGGGCCAGCGCCGGCGGAATCTGAGCCAGCGTCTCAGGGGCGACGCGATCGCTCGATGGTTCCGGAGCCGGCTCGGCCGCGGGCTGCGCTGCGGCGCGTCGCAGGTG
>JASIGB010000633.1:0-9317 GCA_030045355.1 Bryobacteraceae bacterium | reverse complement strand
TACACCAAAGACCGGCGCTTCTCCGACGTCTATTACGTGCGCGAGGATGCCGTCTTCAACGCGCTCGAAGGCAGCATCACTTGGCAGCACGCTGATCGCGAGCAGCGCCTGACGCTGCGCAAGAACGCAACATATTTTCTTCCCAACGGCTTCCGCATTCGATTAGAGAAGCAGGCCGGTGGAACCGCCTGGCGATTGGTGGGCGCACGGCCGCGCGGCACGCTGTGCCACAAGCCTTGCACCGTATCGGGCGGCGGGAAGTCCGAAATCTCGAAATCCATCGCCAACACACTGCTCAAGGGACCGGTGTTCGTGCGTGATTATCACCGCGATATGGACGAAGTGGCCGAGATCTTCGCGCGGGATTTTTCGGGGATCTACCGGCGCCGCCTGCCAGACGCGCGCACCAAGCGCCCGATCCTGAGCCCGGAGCGCACCATGGGCTCGGTGATTCAATTGATGACGCCGTCGCCCGAATACACCGACGAGCACAACGCCTGGCTGCGGGAGCTGCCGCACATCATCCAGCAACTCCTATTCACGGTAAAGCGCTATTATCGGCCCGAATGGGGCGACAACTGGCGCGAGCATTTCACTGTCGACCGCGTCAACGGCGTGCTGGGGCATGAGCTGAAGCTCGACAATCAGGTGCTGGTGAGCAATTATCTGCGGGTGGGCTATGATCCGGACGGTTCCTGGCGCGTGTTCAAGCTGCGGCCGGATTTCCATCCCGCCGACAAAGTCCAGGTGGAAGACGACATCACCGCGTCCGTGGTGCTGCCACGCGAGGCGCTGAACGATCTCGATGCCGAATATCCGAATCCCAGCGTCAAGCTGGTGGTGAATTGCGAGCGCCGCTTGTTCCAGCGTCCCGACGACGCGATCCATCGCGGTGAGGACCGCCAGGCCGAAGCCGACATCGCGGGAGATGGCAACTTCTTTTCGAATTTCGAGCCGTTCAACTCCGAGCAGGCAACCGCGCTGGTGGATCACGTGGCGGAGTTCGACCGCTACACCGCGCCGATGCAATCGCGCCTGGCCAATTTCGTGGGCCAGCCGGATACCGAATACGTGGTTTCGTCCGCGCATCCTCGCATGGTGAACGGCAAGCCGTCCACCAATCCGCGCTATTTGCAGACGCGGCCCGATCTGGTGAATCCGCGCGATGCGTATCTGGCCGAAATCGCGGCGCGACTGGCGCGCGACATCCCCTTCACGCGGCCCGTGTACCAGCCGGTGAATGCCGTTCTCGCCGGACGCCGCAACAGTCCCGCCGATCCCAAGGCCGGCACACCGCCGCTGGCCGTCTATGGTCCCGTGCATTATCAGGAATTGCCGGAGCTGTTCATGGACTTCATCGCCAGCCTCACCGGCAAGTCGCCCGCGACCACTGGATTCGGCAGTGAAGGCGCGCTCACCAAGGGTCCGTTCAATGCACTGTGGCCCGTGGTGGATTTGAATAACGCGTTAGTGTCCTGGATTTTGACCGGATACGCGGGATTTACGACTTCGGCCGGCTACGCGGGCCCGCATTTCCGCGTCGATCACGATGTCAGCCTGCTGGTCCCCGAGATCTGGTGCCGCATGCGCGTGCACGAGCGCGATCCCGAGTTTTTGAAGGCGGAAGGATATCTGGAAGCGGTTTGCGATCTCAACTTGGAAGGCCGAACGGTGCGCGCCAGCCGTCTGGGTTATCGCATCACCGAAAAGTTTGTGGATCATTTCCTCGGGCGCATTTTCGAAAATCCCGACGCGGTATTTCCCGAAGCGATGCTGCGGCCCGAGAAGCAGGATCTGGCGCAGTTCGCCGCGGGCGTGGATGCGATCGTGGAGACGCAGACGCGCGTAGCGCGGCAGTATTTTGAAGACGGCAGCGTGGATGCCGCCTGTCCGCCGCTCAAGGCGCTGCTGCACATTATGGCGCACGGCTCCTACGAAGGCCTGGGAACAGAAGCGCCCGAAATTCGCGGCCTGTTCACGCGCCAAGCGTTGCTCGAAAGCGCCTGGTATCGCGAGCGCTTAGAAACCAAGCAGCGGCGCGACGTCGCGCTATGGACGCGGCACATCGCCGCGCTCGAAGCCGCGGGTTCGGATAAATGCTCGACCGAAACATGCAAAGAGGCGCGCTGCCAGCTCGCGCGGGTCAGCTCGCCCGCGTACCTCGAAGAGCTGGAAGGGACGATTGGCGCCGATCCTTTCCATTCGCAATCCTGACTACATCCGCTCGCATCCTGTGCGAGCTCTACGGTAAGTTGGCCGCGGCGAAGAAGCCGACAGGCTTCAATGCGACGATTTTCCAGTGCTTTTTTTCCTTGCGCAATTCGCAATGCACTACTTCGCGCCGGCGGACCAGCGGCCCGTCCTGCTCCAGACTCCGGATTTGCAGCACCCAGTCGAGATCGATCTTGTAGGTGTCGCCCTGCTGGTCCTCGGTCAACGGCACAACGGACGAGGAAACCTCGGAATCGTGCACGAGAGCAGTCACGTTGGACTTCAGCGTGTCGTAATCCGGCATGCTTTTGCTGATCACCGACATGAACTCGGCCGCGTTCCCGCTTCTGGCCCCACCGCTGTCATCGCCAGGTTCCCCCGTGAGCGCGGCGGCCATCTTGGAGATCACCTGCATCACGTCATCGTGGGCGTCGGCGCCGGCAAACAGCGCAGCCATGCAGAGCAGCACGGCGCTACGTGCGATAGCTGGCATTAATCTCAATGTACTTCCCGGTCAGATCGCACGTCCAGAAGCGCGCACTGCCCGCGCCGCGCCCGTGGATGGTGAATTGAATCCCGCACTCGGGCTCATCCAGTTTCTTGCTGAGATCCTCCTCGGAAAAATCCGCCGCCAGGCCGCCCCGGCACACCGGCACGCCTTGGAGATCGATATCCACCTTCGACGGATCCAGCGCCACACCGGCGTTCCCGGCGGCGGAGATGATTCGGCCCCAATTGGGATCCGAGCCCGCAATGGCTGTCTTCACGAGGGGAGAATTGGCGATGCTGCGCGCGATTTTGACGGCCGCCTCTTCGTTCGCGGCGCCGGTCACGTCGATGGTGACCAGTTTGCGCGCGCCTTCGCCGTCACGCACGATCTGCCGCGCCAGGTCTTCCATCACCTCCGCAAGCGCTGCTTCCACTTTCTTGATCTCTTTTGGATTGGGTTGAATACCGGATGCGCCGTTGGCGAGCACCAGCATGGTGTCATTGGTGGACGTGTCGCCATCCACGCTGATGCGGTTGTAGCTGCGCTCCACGGCCGTGCGCAGCAGGGGAGCCAGCGCGGAAGACGGCAGAGCCGCGTCCAGCATGACAAAGCCGAGCGTGGTCGCCATGTTAGGATGAATCATCCCCGAGCCTTTAGTCATGCCGGCGATCTGGATGGATCCCTTTTTCAAACGCACCGAGGCGTGCGCGGTCTTCATCACCAGATCGGTGGTTAAAATCGCGCGCGCCGCGTCTTCAAAGCGCTCCGGGGCAAGGCCCGCCGCCAACGCGGGAAGCGCATTCACGATCAGGTGCTGATCCAGCTCCACGCCGATCACGCCGGTGGACGCGGGAAACACCTGCACCGCCGGCACGTGAAGCTGATTGGCCACGGCATCGCAACAGGCCAGCGCCACCCGATCGCCCGTGCGCGTGGCACAGTTCGCGTTCCCGGCGTTGATGAGCACCGCGCTCACCAGCCCGCGCGATTTCGTCAGGTTCCAGCGCGCGATCCGCACCGGCGCAGCCTGCACACGATTCTGCGTGAACACGGCCGCGGCGGCGGCGGGGACATCGGAAACAATCAACGCCAGGTCATCCTTCTTCACTTTGCGGATACCGGCGTACACGGCCGAATATCGATAGCCCAGCGGCAGTTTCACGCCAACTTGCCCCCTAATATTTCGTCGTCTTTCAAGTGTTGCCCATTCAAGAACGCTTCCGCGGAGATCCGCTTGCGGCCTTCCAGTTGAACCTCGAGAAGTTCCAGCGTAGCGCCCGTGCCACAGGCCGCCAATAGCCGTTTATGCCGCGCGGCCATTCGCCCCGGCGGACCCGTGAGGGTTTCCTCTGCCACGCGCGATTTCCAGATGTGAAACAATTGGCCGCGAAAGAAGCTGTACACGCCGGGCCACGGGAGAAATCCGCGCGAGCGATTGAAAATCTTTGCCGCCGGCCAACTCCAAGCGATCTCGCCGTCCTCTTTCTTGAGGATCGGCGCGTAGCTGGCCTCTTCGGGATTCTGCTTCTCCGGCGCCGGATGATCGCGCAAGGTCTTGAGCAGAAGCTCGGCGCCCGCGTGAGCGAGCCGCGGACCCAGCTCCAGTGCGTTCTCCTCAGGCCCGATGCGGGTCTCCCACTTGAGCAGCATATCGCCGGTATCGAGCCCCGCGTCGATCTGCATTGTAGTCACGCCGGTGCGCGATTCTCCGTTCGCAATGGCCCACTGAATCGGCGCCGCGCCGCGATACTTGGGCAGCAGCGAGGCATGCACGTTGATGATGCCGCGCGGCGGAAGATCGATGATCGCCTGCGGGATGATCTGACCGTAACCCACCACCACCATCGCTTCGGGCTGCATCTGCTTCAACTGCTCGATCACCTCCGGCCGCCGGATTCGCTCCGGCTGATGCACCGCGAGGCCCAGACGCAGCGCGGCTTCCTTCACCGGCGATGCCGCGAGTTGCCCTCCGCGACCCTTCGGCCGGTCGGGCTGCGTGAACACCGCGACAACACGATGGCCCGCTGCGACGATCCGCTCCAGAGTGGGAACCGCAAACAGAGGGGTGCCCAAGAAGATCAGGACCATTCTCCAGCCTTCGCGAGCTTGCGCACCTTGCGCCGGATCAAATCGCGTTTCAGAGCGCTCACGTGGCTGATGTACAAACGGCCGTTCAGGTGGTCGATCTCATGGCAGAATGCACGCGCCAGCAGTTCCTGGCCGTCCATCTCGAACCAATCGCCTTTGGCGTTTTGCGCGCGCACCCGCACGCTCTTGGGGCGCGTCACCTGCTCGCGAAATCCGGGCAAGCTCAAGCAGCCCTCTTCGCCGGTCTGAAACTCTTGCTTGTGAATGATCTCGGGATTGATCAGCACGATCTTCTGTTGCGGATCTTCGGCCACCGACAAGTCGATCACCGCGATGCGTTTCGCTATGCCGATCTGCGGCGCGGCCAAGCCCACGCCTTTGGCGGCGTACATCGACTCGAACATGTCCTCGATCAACTGATTCAACTCCGGGGAGTCAAAGTCGGAGACCGTCTCGGCCTGCTTTTCGAGCACTGGCTCGCCAAACAACACGATCGAATACGTCATCAGAAGTTTCTTACCTGCTCCCTGTAGCCTTCGAAATTACGGCGAGTTTCCTCCAGAGAATCGCCGCCGAATTTTTCCAAAAATGCCTGGGCCAGCACGATCGCGACCATGGCCTCGCCGATCACGCCGGCCGCCGGCACTACGCACACGTCGCTGCGCTCGTAAGCGGCGAGCGCGGGTTCGCGCGTCGCCAGATCTACGGATTCGAGCGGACGCCGCAGGGTCGAGATGGGCTTCAGAAACCCGCGCACCAGAACATCCTCGCCATTGGTCATGCCGCCTTCGAGGCCCCCGGCACGATTGGCCCCGCGCGTGAAGCGCCGCTCTTCCCGATTGTAGTGAATGGTGTCTTGCACGCGCGAGCCGAACGAGTGCGCTCCTTCCTCCGCGAATCCAATCTCCACGCCCTTGACGGCCTGCATCGAGACGATGGCCTGCGCCAGCCGCCCGTCCAAGCGCGAATCCCAGGTGACGTGCGAGCCCAGTCCCGGGAGCATTCCATGCGCGACCACTTCAAATACGCCGCCCACCGTGTCGCCGGTGCGATAAGCATGATCGACGACCTCTTTCATGCGAGCCTCCGCGGCGGGATCCACGCAGCCGAGCAAGACCTCATCCTTTTGGCTGAGCGTGACCAGTTCCTCCCAAGCAGCCTGGCGTTCCAAAAGCGCTTCCCCAACGGCGATCACGTGGCTCAACACGCTGATGCCAAATTGCCCCAGAAGTGCTTTGGCCAATGCGCCCACTGCCACGCGCGCCGTGGTTTCGCGCGCGCTCGCGCGTTCCAGGATGTAGCGAGCATCCGGGAAATTGTACTTCAGGCTTCCAGCCAGATCCGCATGCCCGGGCCTGGGCCGCGAAACCGGCTTGTGTTTAGAAGGATCCTCGTCCGAGCCCTCCACCGGCAGAGCGCCGGTCCAATTCTTCCAATCTTTGTTTTGAATGATGATCGCGATAGGAGCGCCGATGGTTTTCGAATGGCGTACGCCCGCGACAATTTCGGCGCGGTCTGTTTCAATCTTCATCCGCCCGCCGCGGCCGTAGCCCTGCTGCCGGCGCCATAATTCGCGATTGACGGCATCGAGCGAAATGGGAATGCCCGCGGGCAGGCCCGTGAGCGTGGCCACCAGGCACTCTCCATGCGATTCACCGGCTGTTTCGAAACGGAACATGTCGAGGGGAAAACTTCATGTTAGCGGAAACCCGCGCGAAGCTGTGAAACTCGTCCGTTATCGGATCGTTTCAACCGCCACAAACTGTCAGCGGGTGGTCATTTTTTCCACCGCACGTCGAACGGCCCATCGGAAACCGCGCAGGTACAGCGACGTTACGCTGGCAAAAGAATTGCCGTACTTGAGGCCGGAGACATAAATATGAAAACGCTAGCAATGGCATTCTTATTCGCGAGTGGGATGTTGATGGCAGCCGAACAGCCGGTCGAGCAGCCGCAGCCGCAACCCGTTTCAGATCACGTTGGGTATCTGGACCGGATCGCGTTGCGCACGCAGGATCCACCGGTGAAAACGCACAGCCGCAAGCATGCTGATAAGCCGACAAAATACCTCGTCACCGTAAACAAGTCGACCATCGTTGCTGTACCGCGCTCCTCGCTCGAAAATCAGCAGTAATCCGGAGCGAGAAAGTCGAAATCGCAGCCGCGATCGGCTTGCGTAACGTGATCGAGGAACAAGCGGCCGTAACCACGGTCGTAATGCCGCGGAGGCGGCGTGAACAAGCGGGCCCGCCGCTCTAGTTCTTCCGGCGCGATCAGTAGCTCCAGTTTCCGTTCGGGAACGTCGAGCAGGATCTCGTCGCCGGTTTGAACGAGAGCCAAGGGCCCGCCTACCGCCGATTCCGGGGCCACATGCAGGACCACCGTGCCGTAGGAGGTGCCGCTCATCCGGGCGTCGGAAATTCGCACTACGTCCGCAACACCGTCATTGAGCAGCTTGCGCGGCATCGGGATGTGGCCCCATTCGGGGAAGCCTGGCGCGCCCTTGGGCCCGCAATTGCGCATCACCAGGATGGTGTGGCGATCAATCGGCAAGTCCTCCCGTTCGATCTCCTGGAGCATCTGGTCCCGCGTTTCGAACACATAGGCCCGGCCGCGATGGCGCATCAGATCCGGCGATGCGGCGGCCTGTTTAATTACCGCACCGTTCGGCGCGAGATTGCCGTGCAGGATCGCGATGCCGCCTTCCGGATATAGCGCACGATCCAGCGGCCGGATCACGGTGTCGTTCAGTGGGGCTGCGCGGCCGATGTTTTCCCCCAGCGTTTTGCCGTTTACGGTGAGGCAATCGATGTGCAATAGGCCTTGAATTCGATGCAAGACGGCCGGCACGCCACCGGCGTGAAACAAATCCTCCATGAGATGTTTGCCCGACGGCATCACATCCACGATGCACGCGGTGCGGCGTGAAATGCGGTCGAAATCGTCCAGCGCAAGGCGAATGCCCAGCCGCCCGGCAACCGCGATGAGGTGAACGACGGCGTTCGTGGATCCGCCCAACGCCATCAAAACAGTGATCGCGTTCTCAAAGGCCGCGCGCGTCAAAATGCGCGAGGGCTTCAACCCGGCCTCGATCATTTCCACCGCCGCGCGCCCGCTCAGCTCGGCGATCGCCATGCGCCGCGCGTCGGGGGCCGGAATGTTGGCGCTGCCTGGCAACGTCATCCCCAGCGCTTCGGCCAAGCTGGTCATGGTGGAGGCTGTGCCCATCACGGTGCAGTGACCGGCGGTGCGCGCGATGCAGCCTTCGATTTCACACCATTCTTCGTCGCTGATCCGGCCCGTGCGATAGAGGTCGAACAGCTTCTTGCCGTCGGTGCCGGAGCCGAGCCGTTGCCCGCGCCAAACGCCTGCCAGCATGGGACCGCCCGGTACGACGATGGCGGGAATATCGGCGCTCGCCGCGCCCATCAGTTGCGCGGGTGTGGTCTTGTCACAGCCGCACAACAGCACCACCGCATCCAGCGGATTGGCGCGAATGCATTCCTCCACGTCCATTGCCATGAGGTTGCGGTACAGCATAGTGGTGGGCTTCATGAACATCTCACCCAGCGAGATGGTGGGAAATTCGAGCGGCACGCCGCCCGCCGCCCATACCCCGCGTTTCACAGCCGAGGCCACGTCGCGCAGGTGGGCGTTGCAATTGTTGAGCTCGCTCCAGGAGTTGCAGATGCCGATCACCGGTTTGCCGTCAAACACGTCGGAGGGAAAACCTTCCGAGCGGAGCCAGGCCCGGCGCCCGAAGCCATAGTATTCCGGAGCTTGAAACCATTCCCGGCTGCGATTGTTTTTCATGAAAATAGATAGCGCGCATCTGGCGCGCGCAACGCCCAGTGTACTCAAACGGGTCGCCCTGCGGCCCGCCTGTGCTAGGATGAAGGGGATTTAACACTTTTGCGGACTTGAATATTGGGGATTTATGAAAGACCGCTCTTCCGGCGCCCCCGATCTTGCGGGTGAAGCGTACGTAATCATCCGTGAGCGGATTTTACGGGGCGAAGTAGCCATCGGCCAAGTGATTTCGCGGCGGAAAATCGCCGCGGAACTGGGCATGAGTTTTTTGCCTGTTTCAGAAGCCTTCTTGCGGCTGGAGTTCGAGGGACTGCTCGAAAGCCGGCCGCGCGCAGGTACTCGCGTGCGCATTCCGAGCCGCGAAGATGTGCGCGGGCACTATCTGGTGCGCGAGGCGCTGGAGGTGGAGGCGGCGCGCCTGTTCACCGAAATCGCCACGCCGGAGGAACGCTCCGAGTTGCTGAAGCTGGGCGCGCGCGTGGACGCGCTGCGTTCGCAAACCGACGGCAATCGTTTTTACTACCTGAATCTGCACGAAAAGCTGCACCGGCGCATCGCCGAATGCACGCGCTGCCCCGCCCTTTGCGACGCCATCGAACGAACGCGCGCCCTTTCGTCCACCTGGCTGTGCGTGGGCCGGGCGTTCAACGGCACCCCGTCGCGCAGGCATCAGGATTTGATGGAAGTGCTGGTGGGAATGGACAAGGACGCATCGGCC
>JASIGB010000632.1:0-3646 GCA_030045355.1 Bryobacteraceae bacterium | reverse complement strand
TTTTTCGGCGCTCCGCGCTTGGAGCGCGCCCAGAATCGCGAGGTTGTCGGCCTCGGTTCCCCCGCTGGTGAAGACCAGTTCCTTGGGCTCACAGCCGAGCAAAGTAGCCACTTCGCGGCGCGAGCCTTCCAGGCGCTGCTTGGCCAACTGGCCGTCCTGATGGATGCTGGACGCGTTGCCCGGCACTTCAAGTAGTGCGGCAACCAGTACCTCTAGGACTGATTGAGATACCGGGGTGGTCGCGTTGTGGTCAAAGTAATAACGCTGCACTTCATTTATCAGTTTAACAGTGAGAACAGGGAGAGCACTTGGCGTTTTGGACTCCTGGCTGCGCCGCCTGCTTCGATTCCGGCCCTTCGACGAGCTAGGCAAAAATCCCCTTGACAGGACACTAAAAACTAAGTTATTAGTATCAAGGACGCCATGAAGCCTGCAAAAACAGTCCCCACCGATCAAGAACTCGAAATCTTAAAAGCCATTTGGCAGCGCGGGCAAGCCACCGTCCGGGAGGTCCATCAGGACCTGTCGAAAAACCGCAAAATCGCCTACACCACGGTGCTCACGATGATGGGCATCCTCGAACAGAAGGGCCACTTGATCAAGCGCGCCGGAGAGCGGGCCTACATTTACACACCGGCTCAACCGCAAAAGAACGTAGTGCAACGCATGGTCAACGAATTCGTGGACCGCGTATTCAACGGCGCGGCCAAGCCGCTGCTGGTGCAGTTGGTGGAGGACCCGGCCATCAGCCCGCAGGATCTTAAGGAAATCGAAGCGGCGCTGAAGGCCAGACGGAGGAAGACATGAACCAGGTCATTCAAAATCTCCCCTCCTGGATGGTCCAGACGCTGGTCATTGCGTCCATCGGCGCGGTGCTGCCGAAGATCTTTCGCATCCAGCATCCCCGGACCCAGCTTCTGTAGGGTCACGCGCTGCTGCTGGTTTGTCTGTTGCTGCCGGTGATGCAGCCCTGGCGTCATGCGCCGGTGGTTCGCGGAATTCGCGCTCCGGGCGTTATAAGTTCGAGTATTGCGGTTGGTGGCGGCCAGCCGGCGCCGCGGACATCTCGGCCCCTTCGACCAGTGCTGTCCTCCGCGGGAAGCAGCCCGAGGCTTTCAAGAAAACTCGGCATCCTGTTGTTATGGATTTTCGCCGGAGGCGTGGCGGCGCGGCTGTGCTGGATGTTGGTGGGATTATGGCGGGTCAGAAAATACCGGATCGCGTCCATGCCGGTGTATCCCGTGCCGGAAGCCATGAAGGCCGCATCCGCGCTCACGCATACCAATGCGCTGATCTGCACATCCGCGGAAATCTCCAGCCCGCTTACGCTAGGCTGGCTCGCGCCCGTGGTGCTTATTCCCGGTGCGACGCTCGCGCTAGGTGAGGAAGCGTTGTGCGGCGTGATTTGCCATGAGCTGGTTCACATCGCGCGGCATGACTGGATAATCACGATTTTCGAGGAACTCGCCGGGCACTGCTGTGGTTCAATCCGGCCGCCTGGTGGCTGCTGGCCCAGACGCGCCTGGCGCGCGAACAACTGGTGGACGCCGAAGTGGTGCGCCTGACGGCGGCGCGAGAACCCTATATCGATTCGCTGCTCTCCATCGCCCGCACCGGCTCCATGCTCGATCTTGCGCCTGCGCCGCTGTTCCTGCGCAAGCGTCACCTGACTCAGCGCCTACACCTACTGCTCCAGGAGGTCTCCATGTCCCACACTCGCCTGTTGTCGTCGTACGGATCCATCGCGGCGATCGTCGCGTCCGCTGCATGGCTCGCGTGCGCGTCGTTTCCCTTGGTTGGCCAGCCGCAGCAGGCCGCTCCCAGCCCAGCCACGGTGACCGTAACGGTCCCGAATCAGTGGGAATCGTTCGGTACTTTGGACGGCAGTCACTACCGCCACAAGCTGACCGGCGTTGAGTTTGACGTGCCCGACGGATGGTCGCTGGGCACCAATGTGCCCAAGGACGCCAGTCCCATTTCGATGACCATGCTCGTCGACCCGGAGGCGCGCGCCGGCATAGCGGGCGTGCAGATGCTACCCATCGAGACGCCGGCCGCGGATATCCCGGCTGCGCTCGATCACGCTATCCCGCAACTCATCGCGCGTCGGGCACGCAACGGGATTGTCAACGTTCACATTCGTGAGGGAAGCATAGAGAACACCTTCATCAATGGAAATCAGGCGCTTCGCGCCGTGGCCGAACGAGACGTCAAAGGACACAAGGTGGTCGAGCTCCGGACTTGGATCTATAGCGAACACACGCGCAGCGATTTCTATTTCATCTTCACTTCAACCGGCGACGAGGATGCGCTGCGAGGCATTTTCGACCAATGGGTGCAATCGGCGAGGGTTCCGTAAATCGGAGATTCGCCGGGCCGGAGGGGGATGCTAGCGTTCCTCCAGATGCTTGAGGCGTGCGTCGAGCACCTCTTTCACCCGGCGCAGTTCCGAGCGCCAGGTTTCTCGCATATCGTCAAAGCGCGCGGCCCTATGTCCGCGCCGATCGTTTAGTCGGGAATTGTTAATCCCAATTCCGGCAAGCACTGCCAACGTGGGAACACCCATGGCGAGTGCGGTTTGGAGGCTGGCGTCAGCCATTTGGTTCAATCTTATCTGTTTCCGGCGCATTCTCCTCGCCTAATGAAACCCGCGCGTATAATGGCACGTAAGGATAATCATCATGCCATTCAACTCGGCCCTGGCCGTGGCCCTCGCGGCGCTGGCCTTTACTGCGGTGGCCTCAGCGCAGACCTACCACGCCCAGATCGTCACCGAAGACGGCTCGCCGCTGCCCACCTCGCCGCAAATCATCCCCTCGTTGTCGCAAACCCTCACGCAGGAATGCGCGATCATCAATATTTTCGGCAATGGCAGCGTGCAATATCTGGTGAATTACCGCTCGCGGCCCTACGATCCCGCGACTGCCGACATGTGCGACGTCACCATCCGGCTGAAGGGTTTCCAGACCCTCCAGGTGACCTTGCGCAACGATTCCACCGTGGTGTTGAAACACATCGGCCTGCACGAAGGCTCCACGGTTTCGGCCACGTCGCTCAAGGCGCCCGAGGCGGCCCGCAAGGCCTTCGGCAAAGGCGTCAATGCCATGGACGATCAGAAATGGCCGGCGGCGCAGAAGAATTTCGAGAAGGCGCTCGAAATCTATCCGGATTATGCGCAGGCGTTGAGCGATCTGGGCGAGGTCTTGCGGCGGCAATCGAAGCCGGAGGACGCCCGCACGGCGTGGGAGAAGGCCGTGGTGGCCGATCCGAAGTACATCAAGCCGTATGTGCAGTTGGCCATGCTCGATTTGGACGAAAAGAAACCCGAGGCTGCGGCCGAGATCTCGGGGAAGGCGGTGGCGATGAATCCTCTGGAATTTCCCGAGCTGTACTTTTACAACGCCGTCGCGAATTTCAACTTGAAGCACATGGATGTGGCCGAAGCGAACGCCCGGCGGGCCACCGAGCTGGACACCGCTCACGAGGTCCCGCGCGCGGAGCTTTTGCTCGGTTCCGTGCTCCTCGCGAAAGGTGATCGTGCCGGGGGGCTGCAGCATTTCCATAAATATCTGGAGCTGGTTCCCAAGGCGCCGAACGCCGAGCAGGTGCGCAAGGCGATCGAGCAACTGGAAGCGCCGGGCGACGC
>JASIGB010000631.1:0-4913 GCA_030045355.1 Bryobacteraceae bacterium | reverse complement strand
TCTCCGTTTCCGATACCGGAGTCCTGGTTTATCAAAGCGGCTGGCCGGTTTCCCAGCTCCACTGGTACGACAGGGCCGGACGCCAGGTAGGCACGCTGGGGCCGCCGGCTCCTTACGACGGCAATGTGCGGATTTCCCCGGACGGGCGTCACATCGCGGCGGGGATCTGGACCCCTGCGAGCGGCACGCTTGACCTCTGGCTGTTCAGTGCCGACGGGCGCGAAAGTCGTCGCCTCACCTACCCGCCGGCGGCTCATAGCCGGCCGGTCTGGTCACCCGACGGAAAGGAATTGGCTCTTACCACCAGCCGTATCAGTATCCCGTCTCTGGCAACTATAGCCGTGTCGGAGATTGGGGGACAGCAGCCCCTCGTGAACCCGGCGTCCCGAGAAGTGGCTATTCGCGCGAATCAAATCCAGGCGCCCACCGATTGGTCCGGGGACGGCCGTTTCATCGCGTTTGATACGGGACGTGGAGAAGAGGAGCAAGAGGCATGGCTGTCCGATACCTCGAACGGGAATGTGATGCCCCTTTTGCGCGGTGAGAGCGCGCATTGGGCGGTTACTTTTTCACCGGAGGGCCGGCATATTGCATTTCTCTCGGCAGAATCGGGTACGCCGGAGGTCTACGTGCAGGGCTTCGATCCCCTGCCGTCGCCGCGCTTGGTGGGAGCTCGAACCCAAGTGTCGAAAGGCGGTGCCTGGTTCGTGCGGTGGCGTCCGGACGGCCATGAGCTTTTCTACGCGGGTCTGGATAATCGGCTCTACTCGGTGCCCGTCCGAGCGGAATTTCAATTAGACGAACCGAAGGCACTCTTCCGCATTCCGGGCATCACACAGTATGGATCAACCAGCGACTTTCAATTCGACGTATCCAGAGACGGCCAGAGGTTCATCATGAGCACGACTGGTTCGGTCAGCGCGGCTCCCTTCACCGTGGTCCAGAACTGGCAGGAGAAATTCCGGCGCTAGCCTAGACGCCTCTTAGCTCGCACTGATGTTGCGGCTTCCGGCAAATTTGCTCACGTTTTGATTCTCTGTCCGAAAAGATCTGGCATACAATCCCTGTAATTGATTGATCGCACGGGGTTGCATGCAAGTTGATCCGAGGAGTATTTCTGCCCCCTCTCTGACCACAACAGGTGGCCCCTGCACATCGCGGCAACACAGGCGTAATTCACTCAACGTAGAGCATTTACAAGGAGAAGGATATGAGATCCAAGACGCTGCTTTGTATGCAGCTAGCTCTGTTGGCTTTGCTGTTCGCCGTTTGCGTTCCAACGTTGGTTGCGCAGTCGGCCGGCACTTCGGGCCTGACTGGGACTGTCACTGATCCCTCCGGCGCTGCGATCCCGAACGTGACCGTCACCATCACCAACAACGACACGGGGCAGTCCCGCACCACGACGACAGGGACGGACGGCATCTACAAGTTTACGCTGCTGCCTCCCGGCAACTACAAAGTGCGCTTCGCGGCCACCGGATTCAAGACTGCGGAGGTCGGCTCAGTGGCTCTGAACGTGACCGAGAATCCTGAGCTGAATCGCACGCTGGAAGTCGGTGCTCAGTCCGAGCAGGTAACCGTCGAAGCTTCCGCCGAAGCGCTCCAGACCGAAAGTTCCACGCTCGGAACCACCGTCGGAGGCTCCACCGTCACCGCCCTTCCCTTAAGCAATCGCAACTACACCCAGGTTCTCGGCATGTCCGCCGGTGCGAACGCCAATGTCAACAACGCCACCAGCTTCGGAAAGGCCACCACGAATTACAGCACCAATGGCGCCGATCCAGGGCAGAATAACTTCCAGATGGACGGCGTCGCCATAAATAACATCGCCAACGGCGGCAGCTCCGGCGACTGCGGCATCTACGCCGGCATACCGATTCCCAATCCGGACGCGATCCAGGAATTCAAAATTCAGACCTCGACTTATGATGCCAGTTACGGCCGCAACCCCGGCGCCAACGTCAACGTGGTCACCAAGTCCGGCACGAATACGTTCCATGGCGGTGTCTGGTATTTCTTCCGCAACGAAGATCTCAATGCCAGGGATTTCTTCGAGAACGCCGATGAGGGCGGAAAGCAGCAAGTCCTGCGCCAGAACCAGGTGGGTGGGTCGATCGGCGGCCCGATTAAGAAGGACAAACTGTTCTTCTACGCGAACTATCAAGAAACCCGCCAGCTCAATGGAGCCGTGAACGGGATTGGTTATGAAGCCGTGGTTCTACCCCCGATTCCCTCCGGCGATCGGAGCACACCCGCTTATCAGGCCGCCTTGGGCGCCGCGCTCTGCCCGGCCAATCACCCCTCCAACGCGGCCGCCTTTGAGACCTACTTGGGCTTCTTGCCGGGATTCCCGGAGATCGCTTGCAACGGGTCCAACATCAACCCGGTCGCGATGAATATCCTCAACATCAAGCTGCCCAACGGACAATACTACATTCCGACCAACACCTCGGGGAATTTCCTGCCGACCACGATCACCGATCCCGCCACTTATGAAGAACACCAATTGATTCTGAACGGCGACTACGTGATCAACAGCAAGAACACACTGGCCATGCGATATTTGTACACCAATAATCCGCAGAGCCTGCCGCTGGCCGGGGGCCTTCCCGGCGCTCCGGCGAGCGTGCTCTATTCCAATACGGACGCCGTACTGAAACTGACCACGCTGGTCACACCCAGCATAGTGAACGAACTCCGCGGATCGTTCCAGCGCAACTTCGAAAATGAGCATGACATGACGCCATCTACGCCGCAGGCGTTGGGATACACGCCCATAATTCCGCAAGAAACGGAGATGACACCGTTCATCATCGGAAATACCGGCGAAACCATTGGCGGCACCTTGGCGCCGTCCTACAGTCCGACCACGCAGATGCAGATCGCCGACCAAGTCTCGTGGTCGCATGGAAAACATACTTTCCGCGCCGGATATGAGTATGAGGAGACCCAGTGGAACATTACGTTCGGCGGTTTGCTGCGCGGCCTCATCGTTTTTCCGACATTCGCGGATATGATGGTCGGCCTGGGTGGATGTCAGGCAGGCAACGCCACTTGCAATCCTGGGAATCCACAGGGCACCACCGGCTATCCGTACAGTGAGATCGTGGAGTGCCTCTTTTGCACCCGCAGCGGCGCCGGCGGCCTCATCCACGGCTACCGGCTGCCGAATCAGGACGCGTTTTTCCAGGACGACTGGAAGGTCAGCTCCAAGCTCACATTCAATATCGGACTTCGTTACGAATATGACGGGGTTTTCAGCGATAAATACGGAAACCTCACCAACATTTGGGCCAGCCAGCTAGATAGCTTACCGGTGCCAACCGCGCCGCCCACCAATATCTACAATCCTGGCGCCGCATATCTGGCCGGCAATGTGGTGCCCAACAACTACAGCACGGCCACTTGGGGTCCTTTGCCCGCTGGCGTTCTGCAGTCCAATCGCAGCCTTCCGATCAGCAACGGTCCTCCCAAGGACAACTTTGGACCACGCTTTGGCTACGCCTGGCAGGTCACTCCCAAGTTCGTGATTCGCGGTGGATTCGGCATTTTTTATGACCGCATCGCCGGCGATCGTTTCGTGCATTCGGTGGAGCAGGGCAACCCTTACGGAGAAACCGTGGACTACGGCGACGTGAATCCATATAGTTTGGCGAATCCTTATCCGGCAACACCGCCCGCCGGCGTATTCGCTTCGCGCTGGGCAAACCTCCAGACGGGTGCTTATTCTGCCCTAAACACTCCGGCACTCGACCAGTCTGTGCATACGCCGCTGGTGCGGCAATACAATCTGACGTTCCAGTACCAGTTTTTGCCGACCTGGGTGTTGGAGGCCGGGTACGTCGGAGCGAGCGGAATCAACCTGGTGGATACCTACCATGACGTCAATTCGGCGCAACTAGCCAGCCCGAGCGATCCGATCAATGGCCAGACCACCAACACCGCGGCCAACGTCCAATTGCGCGTTCCCTATCTTGGCTATCAGCCGACGGGCTATCAAATCACCTCCTTTGACGGCATCTACAATTACAACAGCCTGCAAGTTACCTTGCGGAAGCAATTTTCACATGGCTTGACCATGCAGGCCTCCTACACCTGGAGCAAAGACCTTACCACACTCTCAGATTCCAATATCAATAACATTTCCGCGGATAGCAATAACCCCGAGAGCTTGGCGCAACAGTACGGCCCGGCATACTTCAGCCACCCGAACCGGTTCATCGTCAGCTATAGCTACGATCTGCCGTTGGGGCAACACTCCGGCGCCCTGGGAGTGCTGGCCAATGGATGGAACGTGTCGGGCGTTACGACGGTTCAGGACGGCGTCCCTCTGACCATTGCCGATACCGCCATCGGTACGGCTTATGGAACGGGCGGCTTCGCTATTATCCGCGCGCAGATGTGTCCGGGGATGACCTACGGCGACATCGCCACGCCGGGCGGCATCGACTCACGTCTCGGCGGTGGCAACGGCGGCCCGGGTTATTTCAATATCAATGCTTTCTGCCCGGGGATCGTGGCGCCGAATTCCCCCGACGGCTCAACACTGTTTGGGAATTCCGGGCAGGGCATCATCCTGGGACCGGGCCAATTCAATTTCGACATTTCGATTCTGAAGAACTTCCGCTTCACCGAACGTCAATCGTTACAGTTCCGCACCGAGTTCTTTGACGCCTTCAATCATCCGCAGTTCCTGCCGCCTGGCAATCAGGCGTCGGCTCCAGGCGGGCTGCCTGCGGAATTGAACGTGAATTCGCCTGCGAGTTTTGGTCAGATCAATGAGCTTTCGGTGAGCCCGCGCGTGATCCAATTTGGGCTGAAGTACATCTTTTAACCACTCCGCCGCGAGTTCGTGGCGCACGCACTCTTGCGTGCGATGAACGCGTGCGCCACATTTGAGCTTGATATAC
>JASIGB010000630.1:0-2775 GCA_030045355.1 Bryobacteraceae bacterium | reverse complement strand
TGGTCCGGCCGCCGTACCACTCATCACTGGTGGGTGCGATGCCGGAATCGCCCCAAACGATGCGGATTTTGTCGCGCGTGGTAAACCCGAGCATCTCCGCCGTGAGATGAGCCAGCGCCGTTCCCGCGTTCGAGCCGCTGTCGGGGAGAGCGACCTTCATGGTCACGAAGCCATCAGCACCCAGTTCCAACTCGGCGCTGAAAAGATTCGCACCACGCGCCGAGGCCAGGCGAGCAAAAGGCTCTTCGCCCTCGTGATAACCCATGAGGCCGCCGTGATGCTGCGACATACCGAGGCCGAATCCGCGCTTGAACCTTCCGGAAGCGCCGCCGGGAACGGAATTTCGCTTGTCCCAGCCGAAGGACTTGCGCCCCTCTTGCAAGACTTCGGCGGAGGCAAAGGATTGATAGGGGTGACGGGTGTCTTGCGGCGTCAGGCGCGTAATGTGTTTCAGGCGAAACTCGATGGGGTCCATGCCGACTGCTTCCGCCATCTCATCCATCATGTTTTCCCAGGACCACTTGGTTTCCTGCTGGATGTGGCTGCGCGAGGGGCCCGGGCGCGGCGCGTTGGTCCGGTAGGCGCACCACAACGAGCGCCAGTTCGGGACATGCGCGGTGTACAGTTCCAGTTGATTGAACGCGTTGCCGGGGCCGTCGGCATGCACGCCGAATTCGAGCTCTCCCACGCTGACGTAGACTTCGTGATGGATGGCCGTGATGCGACCGTCCCTGGTGGCGCCTACTTTGAATTTGGTGATTGTTTCCGGCTTAATCACAAGCTGCGCCAGTTCCTGGTCCTTGGGGAGCATGACTTTTACCGGGCGGCCGGTCACTTTCGCCAAGTGCGCGATCAACGGATAGAATCGATCGGCGGCCAGGCGCGCCGAGCCGAACGTAGAACCGTTCCATTTGTTGATGAAGCGAATTTTCGAGGGATCGATGCCCAGCGCGTTGGCCAGATCCTTGCGCGGAGGATAAATTCCCTGCCCCATGCCCCAGAACGTGAGGCGGTCGCCGTCCCATTTGGCGACGCTGCCGCTGGGTTGAATAGGAAACGATACCGCGCCAGCGAAGTGATAACTAAATTCCTTGATCAGGTCTGCCTCGGCGAACCCTTGATCGACGTCGCCCTGCTCGGCGGCCCAGGTAGCGTTGGGGAATTTGGCGGGGGAATCGGGGTGGCGCAGCAGGTTGCCTTTTCCTCCGCGCAGATCGGGCGCATCCGGCGCCATCGTGTCTTGGAGCGTTGAGGCGAAGGGCAGGACTTCATATTCCACTTGAATGGCGGCGGCCGCGTCTTCAGCTTGATCCTCGGTCTCGGCGGCTACAATCGCGACGGCTTCACCCTGGAGATTCAATTCTTGAGGGAGCGCGGCAGGCATGGCACGCTGGCCGCCGGTCATGGGGCCTTGCGGCTGGGGAGCATTCCGACAGGTAAGAATCGAGGCGACGCCCGGCATGCGTTCCGCCGCGCGGGTGTCGATGGATTTGATGCGCGCGTGGGGATGCGGGCAGGTGAGGAACTTCGCGTAAAGAAGGTCCGGGAACCAGACGCGCGAGGCGTATTGCGCTTGGCCGGTGAACCTGGGGATGGAAACCTCAGGAAGAGCGGGCATGGCCTTGCCGAGCACGTGAAGGTTCTCGGGTGGATAGCCCTGCCATTTTTTTGTGACGATCTTTTGTGCGCCTTCGATCACCACGTCGCCGGGCAGATGGCCGCCGCTGGTGGAGAAATCGCGAACCATGGGGAGCGCGACGTGAACAATGGACTCAGGTGTGGATTCGATTGCGGTCTTTTTGCCGCGCAGGTCCTTTTCTCGCAAAACCGCCGCAGAATCCATGACCGTACGGATGATGGCAGGATACGCCGCGCAACGGCAGATGTGCCCGGCTAATGCAGCTTTCACGTCATCGACGGACGGATTGGGATTCTTATCCAGCAGAGCTTTCGCGGTGACTATCCATCCGGCAGTGCAGAATCCGCAGTCCGCGGCGACGTGGGCGTGGCCGATGCGCTGCAATGGATGCAGATCGTCTTCTCCAGTGCGCACAACGCCACGTGCAGGCTGTGCGCTTTGATCGCCCACGCCTTCGATGGTGAGAATCCTTTTGCCCGCGGCTTCGGTTGCCAGCGTATGACAGGAATAGATGGGAATTCCATCGACGAGCACGCTACAAGCTCCGCAACTGGCGCGATTGCAACTTCGGTTGGTTCCCGTCAGGCCCGCTTTCATCGCAATCACCTCCCACAGCGTGGTGCGCGCTTCGTATGCGGCGGCGAAAGGCTTTCCGTTGATGAGGAACGTCCCCTTCTCACTTGTCATGGGCGAGGGGAGCGCGGGCGCGGCAGTCGCGGGGGTGGTAGTGAAAAAGACGGATTCCGCTCCAACGGCCGTCAGGACAACGCCCGAGCCGGCGGCTTTCAAGAAATTTCTTCGCGAATAGCTCATCGTTCTCCTTGCGTTGCGCCGTTTCGCGGAAAGACATCCGGCCGGAATTGTTTGTGGCAATTGGTGCAGGAGGCATCCAGCGGTTCGGCCAACGCGGCGAGCGCAGTAAAATCCTTGGCCTCCGCGGCCCGATAGGCAGCAGCGCCGACGCTTGCGAGCGCTTGGGCGTCCCGGGTCCAGTCGGCGCTGTTCTTTGGCACGCGGCCGGGCAGAGTCAGCAGGTTTCCAGATTCAGCCAGCGCCAACGCGCCGCGGCGCACCGGAGCCCAGTCCGCTTCTTGCTTCGGCGCACCTCGATTGACGAACAGCAGAACTTCGTTGGA
>JASIGB010000629.1:0-3865 GCA_030045355.1 Bryobacteraceae bacterium | reverse complement strand
ACCAGCGCCGACATCAGCCCGCTTTTGTTGTCGAGCACCGACTCCAGAGCCATGGTCCCGAACGTATTGGCGACCAACTTGTCCACAAAATCCGGAACGCCGCTGCGCAAATCATAGGTCAAGTCGCTCACGATCGTCTCTTCGTGCACGCGGCGGTGGATCTCCTCGGCCAGCGCTTCCGCCACGTTCTCCTTCTTGCGATGGCCGTACGCATCGGCTTCCCCGTATTCCCGTACCTGGTAGCCCTCCCACTCCGCGCCTTCCGACAGAATTACCAAACAATAGTTACTGGGATTGTTCTTTTTGTCCGTCATCAACAGATCGACAAGCTTTTCCAGGTTTACCTTGTATTCCGGAATGCAACAGCGGATGGAAGCGACATAGGCCGTATACAACGACGTAAACCCCGCGTCGCGCCCAAAGACGCGAAAGATTCCAATACGCTCGTGGGATCCCACGGTGGTTCGCTGGCGGGCGATAGCATCGGTAGCGCGCGTGATCGCCGTCGAGAACCCGATGCAGTACTCCGTGTTGCGTACGTCATTGTCCATGGTCTTGGGTACCGCGATCACCTTGACACCCATGGCGTGCAGTTTGGCGGCGTAGCTCAGCGTGTCGTCGCCGCCGATGGCGATCAGGGAGGTCAGGCCCAATTGCTCGATGTTCTTGAGGACCTGCGGACTCGCGTCGTACACAACGGACGTTTTGCCACCCTTGGTCACTTCCTTCTTGGGAAAATCCGCCTCGGAAAGGAAGTCTGGCAGCTTCGGCATCTTGGAAGGATTGGTCCGGCTGCTATGGAGCACCGTTCCGCCGAACCGATCGATGGTCCGCGTGTTCTCGCGCGTCAAAGGCAGGATGTACTTCGTTCGACTGGCACCGTCGTCCAGGCGGACATGCGTCAAGCCCTCCCAACCGCGCCGGATTCCGATGACTTCACAGCAGTTCTCCGTGGCGCGGTAGGTTACTTCTTTGATCACGGAATTGAGGCCAGGAACGTCGCCGCCTCCGGTGAGGATACCGATTCGCTGATTTGCCATGGCCCATTTTACTCTAGAGCCTGGTTTACTCTAGCGTGACCGGCCCGGCTTCGGGCGGAGGCTAAACCCGAAGCCGGACGCTCGCGAACGGGTTAATTACCGGTGTCCACCACCGTGGCCACCACCACCGTGGCCACCACCACCGTGGAATCCACCGCCGCCATGGAATCCGCCGCCACCGCGAGCGAATCCGCCACCGTGGTATCCGCCGCCGTAGCCACCGCGATACCCGCCACCATAATATCCGCGGCCGTAGCCGCCCCAGCCACCCCAGCCTCCACCGAAATAGACGCCCCCGTAATAGGGGTATCCGTATCCATAGTAGGGGTAAGCATACGGGTATCCATAGGCATAGGGATAGCCGTAATAGGGATAAGGGTACGAGTAAGCTGGCACCCCAATGCCAATCCCAAACCGCACGGCGGCATTCGCCTTTGGCGTACCCGCGAACATCAACAAGCCCGCCAGCGCGACGATCGGGAGACCCAATTTCTTTAGTGTTTTCTTGAACATATTCAGCCTTCCTGGAGGGCTGACTCCCATCGCCCTCCAGTCTATTGGATGCGATGTCCACGTTGGGGTTCCATGATGATGAAATTTCCGTCGGGCGGTCTTGTATTTCGCCAATTCTTCGCCTATTATGGCAGAGCAACCATTTCTCCCACACAGAGGAACCTATGAAAATCGCAGAAAGCTTGCTCCCTGAATTCGATCAGGAAATGGCAAACACGCGCAAGGTCCTGGAGCGCGCCCCAGCCCCCAAATTCTCCTGGAAACCGCATCCCAAATCGTTCGAGCTCGGCGCATTGGCCGCCCACATCGCCAACATGGCCGAATGGGCCAGCTTGACATTGCAGCAGGATTCGTTCGACTACGCCCCGCCCGGCGCGCCGCCATACGAGACACCCAAGTTCACCAGCACGCAGGACCTGGTGGCTGCCTTCGATAGGAGCGTGGCGCAGGCTCGGTCGGCTTTAGCCGCGGCCGACGACGCCCGCATGGTGGCGCCCTGGAGCCTGATGGCCGGCGGCAACATCATCATGACCATGCCGCGGGCAGCCGTGATCCGCACCTTCGTGATGAACCACATCATCCATCATCGCGCCCAGATGACGGTATATCTGCGGCTGAACGATATCCCTGTTCCGGGGCTTTACGGGCCGTCGGCGGATGAACAGTAGCGGTTACAGAACGTCGGCGAATCCGCGCTTGAGATGCCGGAAAAACAATCCGCCGGCGACGAACGCAGTGACCGCGTAGGCCGTGATGACCGCCAGATCGTGCAGGCTCGGGATGCGGTAGGAGAGCAGCCGGTCCCGGTAAGCCTGCACCACAAACGCCAGCGGGTTCAAGTGCAGCGCGAAGCGGACGCGCTCGGGCACTTGCTGCTCGGTGATGAAGATCGGCGTAATCCAGAACCAGAAGACCAGGATGACGTTCAGGACCTGCGCCGTATCGCGCAGGTAGACCTGCAGGCTGGCGACAATCCAGCCCACGCCCACTGCAAACAACCCCACCAGCAGCATGTACACCGGCAGCATCAGCATCCACAAGCTGAAATGCCCCGTAATCACGCCAATGCCCGTGATCACCAGCGCCACCACCATCAAGTGGCTCGCCAGCGATGACAGAAAAATCGACACCGGAACGATCTCGGCCGGGAAAACTGTCTTGGTGATCAGATTGGCGTTGTCCAGCATCGAATTGGCCGACCGCGTGACGGTATCCTGGAATAGCAGCCAGGGCAGGAATCCGCAAAATAGAAACAGCGGATAGCTCTCGGTGGGCGCGCCCGGCGGAACGGTCTGATGCAGGCAGATTTCAAAGACGAAGACCCAGCTCACCAGTTGCACCAGTGGCAGGATCAGGCCCCACATCCATCCGGCCGTGGAGCCGACGAAGCGCTGTTCGAAATCGCGCCGCACCATCTCGAGCAGCAGCGTGCGGCGTTCGATTAGGTTGCGCGCGAAGTGGTGTCCCGGTAAGCGCATGATTCTCAGCTCGCTTTCCCCAGGTTACTATGGGGGCAGAGAGGCTGTGAAAGCAAGGTCATGAAAGCCTGCGTGCTTCATCATCCGGCGCCGATCGAGTCGAATCCGCTCGAATACACGGACGTTCCCAGCCCCCAGCCTTCCGGAAACCAGGTGCTGGTGCGGGTGAATGCCTGCGGTGTCTGCCGGACCGATCTGCACGTCACCGAAGGTGAACTCGCTGTGCGCAAGTCACCGATCATTCCGGGGCATCAGGTCGTCGGCGTGGTCCAAGCCGTGGGCGCTGCCGTAAAGCAGCACGCCGTGGGAACGCGCGTGGGCATCGCCTGGCTGCATTCCACCGATGGAACGTGCGAATATTGCCGCGCGAATGAAGAAAACTTGTGCAATAACCCGACATTCACCGGCTGGACCGTGGATGGCGGCTATGCCGAGTACGCCCTCGGCGAAGAGAGCTTCGTCTATCCGATTCCGGAGGGCTTCGACGATTTGAAGGCCGCGCCGCTGCTGTGCGCGGGCATCATCGGATTCCGTTCGCTGCGGCTTTCGGGCATCGGGCGCGGCGGCAGGCTGGGGCTGTATGGATTCGGCGCCGCGGCCAGTGTGGCCATACAAGTGGCCGAGCATTGGGGCGCAGAGGTCTACGCCTGCACGCGCGACGAACGGCACCAGAAACTTGCGCTGGAGTTGGGCGCGAAGTGGGCCGGCGGAACGGTGGCCGAGCCGCCGGTGAAGCTGGACAGCGCGATCGTGTTCGCACCGGCGGGAGAGATCGTTCCTGCGGCTTTGAAGGCGCTCAAGAAAGGCGGAACGCTCGCGCTGGGCGGCATCCAC
>JASIGB010000628.1:0-5538 GCA_030045355.1 Bryobacteraceae bacterium | reverse complement strand
GACAAAGACGCGTCCAAGAAATTGGCGTGAAACTCCGGTCGATTCAGCCATGGATCGGACCGTCATCTGTCCGCCGTGCTGCCTTGCCAATTGAGCCACCCGGGCCGAAATGGCGACAGGATGAGGCTTCAACCGCCGGATGAGCGCTGATTCGAGAACCGGGATGCGCGCGTAGTCATGCTCGCAGCCGGCCAGCTCGCCTTCAATCCGCGCGGCTTCCGTCCACAACAAATCGAGCCCAAAAACACGCTCCGCAATTTCTCGTCCCGGCACGCCCAAGAAAAATGAGGCGTACTCGGGAAACAGATAGGCGCCAACCTGCCGCAGGCGCTGACCAGGAAACGAACTGTGAAAAGCCGTCATCGGTCCGATGACGTGCGCGGATGCCTGGCGCGGTTGCCATAACCCATCGATGCGGTAACCTCCCCCGAAGCAGAACACAATCGACACGCCCGCATCTGCAAACATGGCCGACCAGGAGGATTGCCCCGCGGCAGTCACAATCTCCCGATTCACACCGGTGGGCGCCGCGTCATCGGAAAGGTCCTGTGCAAACGTGAAGAGCGCCTTCACGTAGGGCCGAAGAACCGGGCAAGGCTGGTATTCGCGGTAACGCGCGCGGCGCATGGTCTGGTTAGCGCAGAGGCCGTCCGTTTCCATTTCTCCTATCGTCCCGCATCCTGGGCCCTTAAGATGGGGCCATGAATTCAACTGCCAACAAAATTCTGGCGCTGGAGCGGGCGGCACTCGATCGCTGGGGAAACGGCGACCCCGACGGCGCGTTGGAACTCGCCGCGCCCGACGTTTCCTACATCGACCCCATGCTGGAAAGGCCGCTCGAAAACCGCACCGAGCTGAAGGCGCTTTACGACCAAATTCGCGGCAAGATCAGGATTGACTGGAGCGAGATCGTGAACGCTCGCGTGCAAGAAGTCAATGATGTCGCTGTGCTGTCCTTTCAGTTCTTCAGCCGCGGGAGCGAAGGATCCGCGAGGTGGAATGTGACTGAGGTGTACCGGAATTTTCCAGAGGGTTGGCGTATTATTCATTCGCACTTCTCGTACGTGCAGCCGAAGCTGGCGCCTAACGCGTTTTAGGGACATGTCATGGCTTAAGGACACTTCGGAGCCACGCGGGTTACCGCCGTTACGTTAATGCCGTCGGCGCCTCCGGCGCCGATCAGCAGCCCGGTTACCGCAACCCGCGCACCAGATAACGGATCCAGGCGCGTCACTACGAACTTAAGCGCGATGGTACGGCTGCCGAGGGGTCTTGCGGCGTCGTCGACGCCCGGCGCAACACTCTCTGCCCGCTCCGGGTTTGTCGCTCTCGTGACCACCCAGTCCGCTTCGCTGCGAGCCAGACACCCGACTACGCGAGCCAGTGCATCCGCCGGGAGCTCGGTATTTCCATCCTTCGGCACAATCTGCACTTCGGCAATGTTATCGCGTCGCAGTTCGATGTTCCCCGCCGGAAAGCCATTGGATTTGAGCATGAGCGCCACGATATCGAGGTAGGTGGATTCGTTGAGCGATCCGGGTGCCCCGTTCGGCATGTTGGCGCTGACGTAGGCGAGCAGATCGCCCACGGACTTTTGCTGAAAGCTCTTCCAGAACGGATCACCCACCAGCGGCGCCTTGCCTTCCGCGGCGAGCGTGTGACAACCCGAGCAGCTTGGACCGAAGGCCGTTGCGCCGCGATTGGCTTGCGCCTCCGTGTACACACCGTCCCAGACGGTCCGGGGCGGGGAAGCGGTCTGAGCCACGAGACTCGCTGTGGAAGATGCGAGGAACAAGACGCTCGCCACCGAGCGCCGGTGAGAGAGGCTCAGCATTTTTCGCAATCGCGTTTTATTATTGTGACATCAAGCCCAGGCTCGCGCTATCGGTGACCCGCAGCTTGAGGTCGAGCCGATCGCCGGAATCGATATGAACGGGCTGGGCGGCGGCGGACAATTTCGCGGCCACCTTGGGCTCGCGATAGGCCACCTCGTCCCCTTCGGTCAAGGCAATGAGGAAGTAATCACCGGCGGGAATGGCCGCGAGGCGAAACGATCCGTCCGAATCGGTCTGATCCCTGCGATAAGCCCAGCGTGCGGCTGGATTCTCTGGGATCAGCAGCACAAAGGCTCCCACCTGGGGCGCGCCGTCCTTGTCTACGATCCCTGCGATTGCCGAGGCGGCTTTGGTCAAAGCCAAATCGCGGTGGATGGTTGCGCCCGCCGTAATGTCCAGGCTCAGAGGCAAGTGCTGACCGTCCGGACTCACAAGGTAAGTAGCCACCAAATCGGAGAAACCCGCCAATTCATAGCGGCCCGGCAGAAGGCGGCTCAATGAAAAATTCCCTTCTAGGTCGGTCTGAACTCGAACGAGATGCCCCTCATCATTGCGAAGCGTGACGAAGAAGCTGCTCCCGCCTGGAGGACGTTCCCCTTCGAAAACCACCTTTCCCGCAAGTGCGCCCATGGAGGCGGGCTTCAAAACCACGTCCGTGTCGGACGATCCTACCTCGATCTCCTGGCGAGCCTGCCAACTGGACGCGCCCGCGCCCACGTCGGACGCGGACATGATTTCGTACGATCCGGCAGGCACGTTCTTGAACTCGAATTTTCCTTCCTTGGAAACCGTGGCCTGGAGGAAGAGGACGTACTGATCATAGGTTTTCTTGAGCAAGTTTACGCGACCGCCGGCGATGGGGCCGGACCAATCGACAATTCCGCGGATGGATACCGCCTTGGTGAGCGGCAGCGTGATGGAAGCCTGGGCTTCACCACCGGCATTCAGGTGAACCAGCGACGCCTCTTCGATGCTCTGTGCGCGCGGAAAGAACGTGGTCATCAGCGCAGTGCCGCGGAAGTTGGGATCGGGCGAAAATTGTGGCGCGGCCTCCGCTGGAACTTGCCCCGCGTCCGGACTCTGTGCGGCGTCCGCTGGTTCCTGCGCGCCGTCCGGCGAATCCTGCCTTGAAGCTACAACCACCGGCGCGGAGCGCGCCGACTCCTGAATCTGCTCCATCTGGAGTAGCGAATCCGCAAACCAGGGGCGGCCCATTGCGCATACGTAGTAGTCACCCTCAAGAAGGTTAGCCAGGCGGAATCGGCCTGCGGCGTTCGCCCGGGCTTGCCCGCGCAGCACAACTTTTCGCTGGCCGTCCACTATCATGGTTTGAAAGACAGTGACCAAAGCGTTGCCTACGGCCTCCGAGTCATCGTCTTGAATCTGTCCGAAGATGGCGGCGCCGCGCTTGGCGGCAAATACGATGTGGGTGGTGTCCTGATCGTCGCGAACCGCGATGGCGCTCGACAAACCTGTAAATGTGGGAGAACGGTAAGACTGCACCGGGTATCCCGCCTTGCTGACCTGCAGCGTGTACTTCCCGGGCCGGGCGACCTCGAACGTAAAGCGGCCATCCTGTTTTGTCACCAATTCGGTTCCGGTAGTGCGAGCGGTTGTTGGCGCCAGCACTACACGTACGTTGGCTAGGGGTTTCTGCGACTGCGAATCCACCACCACGCCGCTGACGCGGTAGTCGCCGGCGAGGAGCGGGAAGGCCGCAAGCGCGAGCGCCAGGCATCGGACGTGCGGCATCATTTGTGCTCCGGCGCCGTCGCTTCGAGCGCGAGTGTTTGTTGATCGTTCGGTTGCAGGCTGAGCGTCTCGCCCAAAGCCGCCAACACTTCTTTGGCGCTCGGCTGGCCGGTCCAGGCGTGAGCGTGATAGTCGCCCGGAGGCACATTGGGAATGGTGTAGTTGCCCTCCTGATCGCTAACCCCAATCCTCACGCCCTCGGCGCCGCTCGCGGGAACCAAGAAGATTTGCGCGAACATCGCGGGCTGCCCGCCAAAGGTCACTTTGCCCTTGAGAGTGGCGCCATCGCCGCGCACGGTCAAATGCAGTTCTCCCGCCGCGCCCGTGATGGCGAACTCGCCGTGCAGGACATCGACGCCGCCCAGCTTTGCCGCAGCCGCATATCCGCTTCCGCCTAGCGCATTCACGGTCAGCTTGTACCTGTCCGGGATGACGTCCTTCAGCTCGTTGGCGCGTGCATCAGCGGGGACGTCTTGCACCAAACCTGGGCGATTTCCAATGGTTAACTGGCGCAGGTTCTCCGGACTGTGTTGCGGAAGAAGCTCGACAATGATCTGGCCTTCTTCCTTGGCGCCTGCTTCGTAGGAGACGGAAATCGGAATGTTCAAGGCGGGAGACATTTGCACCACCAGGTTCTGCATCGGCGCCGCGCTCATCGTCAGCGGCACCTCTGCGGCGAACCACTGCGGAGGGTCGGCTTGATATTGCGTGACGCGCAGTGTGTAGGCGCCGCGCGGAATGTCGGTCAGCCGGAATTGGCCCGTGATGAAGTTGACAAAAGCCCGGCCGAGGGGCACGCGGTCGCCGTCGCGGTAGAGTTGCAACTGAGTCCAGGCCTGCGGCACGAAACCGGAGAGCCGGCCGTTGATGTCGAAAGCCGCTTCGGTAGTGTGGCGAAAATCGGCGCTGGAGTTCGCCGCTGGAGCCAGTTCGAACACCTGAGCCGCCGCGGGCGAGTCCGCGTTCGGATAATACACCGGCTCCATCCCGCGATGATTGTTATTCGGATTCGGAGCGTTCCCTTGAAAAAACTGGGTACTCGACGATTCCCCGGCCAGTCGCACGACGTAGTCGGCGGGCGGGAGCCCGAGAAGTTCGTAGTGGCCCTGGTCATCGGTATGGGTTGTCTTCGCCGGTGAATAGTCGGCGCCCTGCAAGGATGCTTTGACGGTGATCCCCTGAACAACCACGCCGTTGAGCGGCTCGGCATTCTCGTCGAGCACCGTTCCGGAAATTGAGGCGAGGGGGACCAGTGGAACCCGCGCGGCGGGAGAGTCCGGCGTAACGTCCAGGGTGACGGTCGCCGGTTTCGGCGGACTTCCGGCCTGTTCCTCCTGCATCTGCGTGAGATCCCGAAACGCCGGATTGGCAAGAAGCGCGGCCGGTGAGTCTTCTTCCTGGCCGGAGACATAGCCAGGCTTGGAAACGGACAGAATAAACCGTCCGCACGAGACATTTTCGGCGCTGAAATTGCCGCCGGAATCGGTGAAGCGAAATCCGCTTCCGTCACCGAAAAAGGTGACCAGGGCGTGGGGAATGCCAGCATTAGTGGCGGAATTGAAGATGGTACCCGCCAGCGTGCAGGTGCGGGATTGTGCACGGGCGCCGCCGGACGGTATGCAGCACAGGAGCACCGGAGCCAAAGCCAATGCGATCTTCTGTCCGCCGCACGCAGGCATGCGAACTATTAAATCACAACTATTTCCCTACCAGGTGCGACAAATCCTTTTCATTCTCTTGACAGAAGTATTCCAGTAATTCCGAATTGAGAACGATGAGCTCGGTCAGCGTCACGGTCCACGGCGCGGTGTAAGCTTTGGGATCGTCCAGGGTGAGCTCAATTTGCAATTTTCCGTAGTTAATGCGCCGGAAGCGCTCCGTTAATTTGGCTGCGTCGGTCATCGGGCTGCCGGAACGGTCCAGCCACATCCCGTCGCGGAAGCCGTTGGTG
>JASIGB010000627.1:0-8885 GCA_030045355.1 Bryobacteraceae bacterium | reverse complement strand
CAGCGCGTAATTGGCCATGGACTGAAACACCATGGCGAGCGAAATGCCGAAGAGGGACTGCCAGCGCAGCCGCATCTGTCCGAGGGATTGGCCGAAGTTGAGCCGCGCGGCTTGGCCTTGCGCGCTCTTGAGCATGCTGCGCCGCAGCGGTTCCTTGATAGTGTAGGCGAGCAGTGCGAACACCAGGCCCGGCAGGCCGACGATCAGGAACGTCACGCGCCAGCTTGCGATGGTGCCGAGCAGCGGCAGAGTCACAGTGTGGATGCGCGCCATGGTATCGACCACGATTCCGCCCACCAGCAGCGCCAAGCTGGAGCCCAAGAAGACGCCCATGTAATACACGCTGATGGCGATACCGAGGCGTTCGGGAGGAAAATAATCGGCGATCAGCGAATAGGCGGCGGGCGAAAGTCCCGCTTCGCCGACTCCGACGCCGATGCGCGTCAGAAACAGCGACCAGAAGGTTGTGGCGGCGCTGCAAAAGCTGGTGAAGAGACTCCAGACGAAGACGCCCGCGGCCACCAGGTTGCGGCGGCTGCGCGTATCGGCCAGACGGCCCAGCGGTAGTCCCATGAGGGTGTAGAAGAGCGCGAAAGACAAGCCTTGCAGCAGGCCGATGCGAGTATCGGAGATGCCAAGATCACGCTTGATGGAGCCGACCAGCAGGCTGAGGATGGTGCGGTCGACAAACGACAGCATATACAGCCCGGTGAGAACGATCACGACGTACCAGGCGTAGCGCAGGCTGGTGCGGGGCGCGGTAGAGTGGGCGACAGGTGCGGAAGCTGGGGTCATAGTTCGCGTGGGACGCGTTATGGCGTACTATACCCCAAATGCAAGCGGCGCGCTATTTGCGCGAGCCGTGGCCGGAGCGCGAGGAAACGAGAAAAATCCGTAAGGCTATTTGCCGACCAGGTGTTGGATGTCCCTATTGTTCTCCTGGCAAATGTATTCCATCAGCTCCTGGTTCGGCGCCCAGCGCGCGGTGGTGACCACGGTCCAGGGCTTGGTGTAATACTCCGGATCGTCGATGGTGGCTTCCAGGCGCAAGGTGTTGGAATCGGGCCGCGTGTATTTTTCGGTGACGTGCAGCTTTTCACCATGCGGATGGCCGGCGGCGTCAAGCCAGGTGCGATCGTTGAACCCAATGGTGTCCACCACCAGCGTGTCGCCTTCCCAGTGGCCGACGGAATAGCCAAGATAGTCGGGATTGGGGTCCTTGGGCTGCTCGCGGCCGTCCATCCAAATGATGCGCCACACGTGCGCGCCGCCTTCATAGATAAACAGGATGCGGTCCGACATTTGGAAAATTTCGGTGGGATACGGTGTGTACATCATGCGGGGGACGCCAGGCGGAAGGCAGTAACCTTCGGGATCGTCCTTGGAGTGCGTTGCAGTGCGTTCGTCGAAAACTTTCTTGCCGAGATCGTTGAACGGAACCACCACCGGTCCGCCGTCGGGAGCTCGGCCTTGCTTCTGCATGTCGATGATGTAGGGCACTTGCCACATGCCTTTCGCCAACCCGCCCAAGTCCGGTTTACCGGCGTTAACGCCGTAGTAGGGATTGTCGGGCAGCCGCGGCGCGGGACCGGGTGGCGGTCCGGGGGGCTGCCGGCGGAAACCGTTAGGCCCGCGGCCACCTCCGAACGGCCCGGCCTCCGATGCCCCCGCGCTAGCAGCGCCTGGAGGCGGGCCCTCCTGGGCCAACGCGGGAGCGAGCGACAATCCGGTAGCAATGATTGCGGTTGCCAACGTGGCGGTAAGTTGATATGTCACTCTTGGATCTTCCCGCATTCCATCTGGGAAGGCAAGTGCGAGGTATCAAAAGAGTTGATTTGAGGATTTGATTTGTGGATTTGATTCGGGATGTCAGGAGGCGGGACTCGCCACCGGAGTCACCACTTTGTGGTCCGCACCGAGCGTGACCAGCGTGTGGCCGGTGCTGGTGGTATAGATTTCGAGCGTTCCGATCAAGCGGCAGGCGGCCTTCACCGGAGTGGTCGTGGACCCGGAGGCAGACGTGGCTGTGGAAGGCGGCGGCGCGGAGGGAACAGTGATCGTGCCACGGATGTCCCGGCGCGCGCCGGCGGCGAGCGCCAGATCGGCGACTGAGTCGAGCGAGATATGCTGGCCCAGCCCCGGCTCGACGGTCACGGAGGTGGACTTGAACACGGTTCCATCGGCGGCGATAAAGTTCAACACACCGGTGCACGCCGTCCCGCCGTCGCCAGGGTTGAGGGCGTTGAACTGCGCGGTCTGTCCTTCAGCGATTCCGACGAGTCCGGTCGTGTGGGTTACCAGATCCGACGCCGTCGTCGTGGTTTGCGCGTAAAGTCCGGCGGCCGCGAGTGCGAAGACACAAATCCTGTTTGCGATTGAGAACATGTTTTCACTCCTTGTTTGATGTAGCTCGCGCGAGTGGCGAGTAAGTGGGAGTTCGTTGCAGGCTCCCACTCTGCAAACACAGAGAACAAGTGAAAGTTCCGGCGGTTTTGTCGCGGGCTATTTCCGGCTCCGCCTATCTCGCGGCTTTGGTGGCGCAATCCCAGTGTTCGGCGATCTTGCCGTCCTGGATGCGGAACATATCGAACCAGGTGGTGGTGTATTTTTGGCCCGGGTTCGCGGGATCGTCATACGGGCGGACGAAAGAGAGCGTCACATAATTGCCTTCCGCCTGGATGGCCACCAGGCCATCGACCGTGTCTTTCACCGGCAGCGGCCCGCCGAGTTTCGAGAAATAGGCTTTGAAGCCGGCCATGCCGGTATCGGCGTTGGGATTGTGCTGGATATAATCGTCGCGCATGTATTGGCCGGCTTCGTCGAGGTGGCGTGCGCGGAGGATGACGCGGAAGAAGTCATAGGCCAGCTTCTTGTTGGCGGCGAGCTTGGGGTTGTTGCTTTTGAGTAGCGCGGCTTGATCGGGCGCGGGAGTGACGGGGAGGGCGGCGAGCGCCGGATAAGTAAAGACAGGCGCGGCGGCGAGGGCGAGAGCGAGGATGGGATGGAATCGGGGCATGCTGGTTTCTCCTTGAATCCATCGAGTCTATCAACAAAAGGCAGGGCGATTGCGGACGGCGCTTTCCCGAAAACGGGCATTCGACAGTCGGCCGGATTGAAAATATAAGCGTTTCAAGCGGACCCAAACGTGCATTTGTAAACGCTTATGTTGCGCCACGACCTCGTTTACACATTTCGGCGGCTGTGCTCGAGCCCCGGGTTTACGGCGGTTGCCATCCTGACGCTGGCTTTGGGAATCGGCGCGAATACGACCATTTTTTCGCTGGTCAACGCGGCTGTTTTCAGGCCGTTCGGCGTCGAGCGGCAGAACGAGCTGGTGTCGCTGAACATTCGCACGTCCAAGGCGGAGTTCCCCGTCCTTTCGTATCCGGATTATAAGGATTATCGCGACCAAAATACGGTGTTCAGCGGCCTGGCGATGTATCATCCGGTCCCCGTGAACCTGAGCCGTGCCGGGAGCGGCAACGTGCGGATTTGGGGCTACGAAGTTAGCGGCAACTATTTCGACATGCTGGGTGTGCAACCGGCGCGCGGACGGCTGTTCCATCCGGAGGACGATGTGAAGCGCGGCGGGCATCCGGTGGCAGTGATCAGCTACGCGTGTTGGCGAGGGACGTTCGGCGGCGACCCGGAGATCGCAGGGCGAAAGGTGAAGATCGGCGGGATGGATTACACCATCGTGGGCGTGACGCCTGCATCTTTCATTGGAACGGAGATGATTTTCTCTCCGCAGATTTTTGTTCCTCTGGCGATGGCGGAACAGATCGAGCAATCGAAATGGCTGGACGAGCGCGGCAACGAAAATGCTCTCGTGGTGGGCCGGCTGAAACCCGGCATTTCGCCGAAGAGCGCCGAAGCGGCCATCAATGTGATCGCGCACGAGCTAGGAACGAAATACCCCAAGGAAGAGGCTGGAGTGTCGATCGCGCTATCGCCGCCCGGCATGGGCGGAAGCTTTTTGCGCGGGGCGATTACTGGATTCTCGGCGGTCCTGATGGTGGTGGCGGGAATGGTACTGCTGATTGCGTGCGTGAACCTGGCGAGCCTCCTGCTAGCGCGCGCCACGGACCGAAGGAAAGAGACTGCCGTCCGGCTGGCGTTGGGTGCCAGCCGAGGCCAGCTCCTACGCCAGCTCATGACGGAAAGCCTGACGTTATCGATCGCGGGCGGCGCGGCGGGAGTTTTGCTCGCGTGGTGGGTAGTGGACCTGGTGAATGTGTGGCGCCCTCCGGTGGACGTTCCCGTGATTCCGCACGTCGCGATCGACACGCGCGTTTTGATGTTTACCGGGGCGGTTGCGCTGGTTACGGCGATCCTGTTTGGTCTCGCGCCGGCAATCGAATCCACGCGCGCTAGCCTCATCGCGGCTATTAAGAATGAGGCGCTTTCGGAGAAGGTTCGGCGCATTGGGTTGCGCGATGTGCTGGTCGGCACGCAGGTCGCCCTTTCGGTTGCGCTGCTAATCGGCAGTCTGCTGGTGGTCCGCAGCCTGCAGCACGCCCTGAGCCTGAACCTGGGGTTCGAGCCGCGGCACGCCGCCGTTCTGTCGTACGACTTCGCGGCGCAAGGCTACGATGAGCAGCGCGGGCGCGAGTTCGAGCGGCGTCTGCTCGAACGCGTTCGGTCGGCCCCGGGAATCGAAGCTGCGGGCGCGATCGACGGGCTGCCATTGACGCTCAACATTTCCGACAGCGGCATTCTGCTCGAAGGCAAGCCCGAGCCGCGCGCGGCCGACACGCCGATTGCAAACATGTACTACATCACTCCCGGCTACGTGGCGGCGATGGGTACGCGGCTCGTGGCTGGGCGGGATTTCGATGTTCGCGACACGAAGGACGCGCCCTTGGTTGCTCTGGTGAATGAAACTTTCGTTCGCCAATTTCTGGGCGGGGAGAATGCCATCGGCAAGCGATTCCGGCACGGGCACGGCGACGGATGGATTCAGATCGCGGGCGTAGTGGAAGATGGCAAGTACCGCTCGCTCAGCGAAGCGCCTTCGCCCACGGTGTTCGAAGATCTGGAGCAGAATTGGAGGCCCAATCAGACGCTGGTGGTGAGGTCGCCGCTATCGGAGGGCGATGCGGTGAGCCTGTTGCGGCGCAGCGTGGCGGAGCTCGACCCGTCTCTGACTGTCTTCGACGAAGGGAGCCTGGAAAGCGCGCTCGGGCTGGCCTTGTTTCCGGCGCGATTGGCCGCCGTTGTGCTGGCGGCGTTCGGATTGCTCGCGGTGGTGCTGGCCGCGACCGGCATTTATGGAATCATGGCCTACGCGGTGTCGCAACGGACGCGGGAGATCGGTATCCGGATGGCGCTGGGCGCCGCGCCGGCACAAGTGGCGCGAGCGGTGCTGAAGAGGACCGCGCTCCTGCTGGCGGTGGGGATCGCGATAGGGTTTGCGGCGGCGTTCGCGGCCGGAAAATTCTTCAGCCAGATCCTGTATGGGATCAGCGCGCACGATCCCTGGACGTATCTTTGCGCGGTGGGCTTCATCGCGGTAATCGCGCTTGTGGCCTGCTGGGCGCCGGCGCGCCGCGCCATTACGCTGGATCCGCTGACCGCGCTACGCACGGACTAAGACGGGAGGTCTTGACAAGGAGGATGGGACCGGCTTAATATGTCGTTATGCGACATGTCGTGCAACAATCTACTTTGGAGCCCAGGCCGCTTTCCGAGCCCGTACTGCTGATCCTGACCAGCTTGGCCGGGCATCCGCGCCACGGGTACGCGCTGATCAAGGACATCGAGCTGTTAAGCTCGGGCCGCGTGCGGATGAGCACGGGCACGTTGTTCGGAGCGCTGAAGAGATTGCTCGAAGATGGCTGGATTGAGAGGTTCGAGCAGGACGACACCGCGCGCCAGAAGCAGGCATACCGGTTGACCGGGGCGGGGCGCAGGCAGTTGGAGGCGGAGCTGGAGCGCATGAAGCAATTGACTCGCGCGGGGTTCGCGCGCTTGAGAGCGGCGGAGGCCTTATGAAACGTGCGTATGAGCTGCTGTTGATCCTGTATCCGCGGGCGCATCGCGCGGAATTTTCAGACGAGATGCGACAGGTTTTTGATGCCGTCGCGGCCGAACGGCGGGAGCAGGGAAGAGCGGCGTACCTGGGCTTCGTGTGGTCGGAAATAATGGGGCTGATCGCGGGCGCCGCGCGCGCGTGGCTGACGCCGGAACGGGCGGCGCAACTGGCAGCGTCCAGATACAGGCACTTGCCGCCGGAAGTGGCGGAGGCGCAGCAGCGCGTGGACGACAATATCGCCGGGATGGTGCACGCGATCGCGAATCATCAGTTCGAGAAGGCGCGGGAGTTGTCGAATCTAGAGCGGGAGGCGCGCGCGAATCTGCACGCCGTGCGGGAAAAATACGGTCTCGAGGACGGCCCGGAACAATTCCAGTGCTCGTAGGCCACTTCGCGGTTGCACTGGCTGGAAAACGCGTCGCGCCGGGCTTGTCTCTGGGAACGCTGGCATTCGCGGCGCTGCTGGCCGATGTGCTCGCATTTACGCTGGTGGCCGCCGGGATCGAGAGCTTTCGCATCGCAACCGATGTCCAGCGCAATCGCTTTATGGGAGACAACATCGTCTACAGCCACAGTTTGCTCATGGATATGGTGTGGGGAGGGTTGCTCGCCGCCGGATTTTTTCTCCGGCGGCGTCATGTGTTCGCGCCGTGGATCCTGTTTGCGGCCGTGGTGAGCCATTGGGTGCTGGATTGGATCAGCCATCGGCCGGACCTGCGGCTGGGTCCGGGCATCCCCGGCGTGTTCGGCTTAGGTTTGTGGAACTCGATTCCCGCCACGCTGCTCGTGGAAGGAGGGCTGTGGGTGTGCGCCATTGTCGTCTACGTCCGCGCCACGCGGCCCATCGGACGGGCCGGCATTTACGGGTTCTGGACGGGCGCGGCACTGCTCACCCTCGCTTGGCTGGCCAATATCAGTGCACCTCCCGTTAACCCTGGCACTGCGGCGGCCGCACTCCCCAGCCTGGTTTTCTTTGTGGTCGCGATTGCGTGGAGCTATTGGATGAACCACGCCCGCGTGATTTCCGGTCAGACCTGAGATGCGGCAGCCTGCGCGGGAAAGGCGTGCAGCAGCTCTTCGGCATAAAGCGCGCCGGCGGGCGTTTCTTCGTGCTTGAAGAAAACGTAGACATCGCGGCCAGAATCGAGCAGTTCGCGCACACGATCGGCGATTTCCTGGCGATCTTCGGCCGAATACTCGGGCATGCGCAGGCGCGAATAAACGAAGCTCGACGTGATCACTTTCGGGATGGTCAGCCTTTCGGATTCGGCCAGGCACAGCGCGACGCCGTGCTTTTCAAGCAGCGCGTAGACGGCGTCGGTGAGCCAGGAAGCGTGGCGAAATTCGAACGCGCAGCGGATGTCGCGCGGCAGCGTGGCCAGGAAATCGGCCAGCAGCGCTTGGTCGCACTTGAGCGCGGGCGGAAGCTGGAACAGCACCGGGCCAAGGCGGCGCGCGGTGCGCAGCGGATCGATGGCCTTGAAAAAGACCTCCGTGAATTCCGAAGGCTTCAGGCGCAGAATATGCGTGATGCGCATGTGGGCTTTGAGCGGAAAGACAAAGCCCGGGCGCGTCTCGTTGACCCAGTTTTCAAGCGTGGAAGCCGAGGGCAGGCGGCGAAAGGTGTAGTTCACTTCGACGGCGTTGAGGCGTGTCGCGTAGTAAGACAGGAATTTCTTGGACGCGAGCTTTTCGGGATAAAACTCGGGCTTCCAACTAGGATAGGCGAATCCGGAGGTTCCTGAGTAAAGGCGCGGCATCAAATGTTGGCATCGAGCATTTTCTCATGAATCCGCCCGGCGCGCGACGCATCCCATACAATAGTTTAAACAGCTGTGATTCCGCAAAAAGCGCCCCAAAAAAGCTCGTCCGAACGGCTGCGCGAGTTGTGGCCGGACATTCGCGAGATGGCGCGGCCGCGCCTGAAGGTGCTGCTATTCGGATTCGTGCTGATGGTGATCGGCAAAATTTGCGGGCTGGTGTTGCCGATGTCTTCCAAGTACCTGATCGACAATGTCATTAACAAACACCAGATGCAGCTCCTCGGACCGTTGGTGCTCGCGATCCTGGCCGCCACCATTATTCAAGGCGTTACGGGATTCGCGAATACGCAGTTGGTTTCCAAAGCTGGCCAGCGTCTAATCGCGGAGTTGCGCGCGAAGGTCCAGGCGCACGTGGGACGGCTGCCGGTGGCTTACTACGACGCGAACAAGACCGGCGTTCTGGTGTCGCGCATCATGACCGACGTGGACGGCATCCGGAATCTGCTGGGCACCGGCCTGATCGATTTCACCGGTGGGATTCTGCAGGCCCTGCTGGTGCTCGGGTTCCTGCTGCGCATCAGCCCGCTGCTTACGGGCATTGCGCTGGTGATCATCGTTGCGTTCGCGGGTGCGATGGCGAAGGCGTTCAAGACCATCCGGCCGATCTTCCGGGAGCGCGGAAAAATCAACGCCGAAGTCACGGGGCGGCTGACCGAATCGTTGGGCGGCGTCCGCGTGGTGAAAGGCTATCATGCCGAAGCTCGCGAGGAGGCGGTGTTCCAAGGCGGCGTGCAGCGGCTGCTGAACAACATCTTGAAGAGCCTGACGGCGACGTCGGTGATGAGCCTTTCGGCGACCGTGCTGATGGGCATTGTAGGCGCGATCATCATGTTCATCGGTGCGCGGGAGATCAACGCGCACGTGATGACGCTGGGCGATTTCGTCACCTTCACGGCGCTGCTCGCGTTCCTGATCGCGCCGGTGATTCAGATCGCCAACATCGGAACGCAGCTCACCGAGGCGCTGGCCGGGTTGGAGCGCACGCGCGAAGTTCTGCGCGAACGGCCGGAGGATCGGGATCCGCGGCG
>JASIGB010000058.1:0-3885 GCA_030045355.1 Bryobacteraceae bacterium | reverse complement strand
GCTCCGTCTCTCGGGCGGGCAACTCTGGCTGGCTCGCTTCCACATCGCCAGCTTCGCCCCGCCCGGCCTGGACCAGACAACTAACGTGCTAATTTCACCGGACAACTAACGTGCTAACGACAAAAGGGAGAACTGGGCCTTGCGTTGCATGCCGCGACGATATATCTTATGTTCCAAGCGCATACGGAGGCGTCGTGATGCGATTGGCAACAAGGGCTTGTGCAAGGCCGCTGCGGTGGTTATCGCTGCCGCTCATGCTGGGGTTGGCGTTGGTCCGGCCCAATGCTTTTCTGCACGCAGCTTCTAACACGGCTGCCGTGTCAGAGGCCGCCAGGGCCGATGATCTGCCCGCGGTTCAGAAGTTGATCAAGGAACATGCGGACGTGAATGCGCCCGCCAATGACGGTTCCACGGCGCTGCTATGGGCGGCCTACCACTCGGACGCAGACATGACGAAGGCGCTGCTCGCGGCGGGAGCCTGGGTGGACACGCCAAACCATTACGGCGTGACGCCGCTTCTGCAGGCCAGCCGCGACGGCGACGTCGAGTTGATGGCTGCGTTGCTCGAGGCCGGAGCGAACCCCACGCGTTGGCATCCCGAAGGCGAAACGCCCCTGATGGCGGCGGCGCGCACAGGCCGCGTGGACGCCGTCAAGTTACTGCTTTCGCATGGCTCGTTCGTCAACGCCGCGGACCCGTATCAGGAAGAGACCGCGCTCATGTGGGCTGCCGCGGAGGGCCACGTGGAGGTTGTAAAGACGCTGCTGGCCGCCGGGGCGGATCCCAACCTCAAGGCGCACGTCTCAACCATTACGGAGCGCAAGGACGCGGATCACCCATCCGGCGGCTTTACGGCACTGATGTTCGCCGTTCGCAACGGACACACGGATGTTGCCGAAGCGCTGATCAAGGGCGGCGCCGATCCGAAGCTGACCAACGCCGATGGCGCGAGCGCGACCATCGTCGCCATTGTTAATGACCGCTTCGATCTAGCCAAGGAGTTGCTCGACCTGGGTGCCGACCCCAATGACGGATCTCTGTATTTCGCCGTCGACATGCACGACGCGACCATCGACATGCGCGCGCACGACGGGTCGCGGCTGCAACCCAACCATCCGAATCAGCTAACGGCCTTGGGTCTGGTGAAGGTGCTCCTCGACCTGGGCGCGGACGTCAATAAGCCGTTTGTCGGCGCCCTCCATTCGACGACGCTGTGCTGCGGCGCGTCCATCAACAGCTCGCCATTTTACCGTGCTGCCACGGCGGCCGACATCGAGGTCCTGAAGCTGCTACTGGCCAAAGGCGCGCAGATCGAGTGGACCCCGAGCGAGGTCAAGCCCAAAGACGGCAAACCTGCCGCTGGTGGCCGCCCGAATCCGAATGCCGGCCGGACTCCCCTAATGGCCGCCATAAAAGGTGGCCAAGGCGCACCGATCGCGGGCGGACCCGGTTTCACTCGCATTGGCCCGCCGCAGTTCCGCGAGCCCGGCAGCCGCGATCCTCTAGAGGCGCTCAACCTGCTCCTTGCCGCGGGGGCCAATCCGAACGCCAAGGCGGCCGATGGTTCGACGCCTCTCCATCAGGCCGTGCAGGAGGAGCAAGTGCCGATGATTCGTGCGCTCGCAGCCGCCGGTGGAAAGCTGGACGCCGTTAACAAGGACAATCTGACGCCCCTGCTGCTGGCCGAACAGCCTAAGAAACCGGACCCCCTCGACATGGGCGATCGGGACGTGTATAAACGGCCGCACAATTCGAAAGAGGAGGTCGTTGCCGCCCTGCGGGAGCTGATGCATCTTGGTCCCAACGATCCGGCGCCCCAGCCGCCGCCTCCGGCCGACAAGAAAGTTGATGAGAAGGACAAGAAAGACACTCCTAAAGCGACGGCGGTGACAAGCGCTCCATGAGAAACCTGAAGAGCATAGTATTTGCGGCGGCGCTGGCCTCCCTCGGCTTCACAGCACCGCTAACGGCGCAGACGGGCGGGTCGTCTTCCAAGGCCGCAACAACCGCAGAAGAAGCCAAATACCGCGCGTTGGTGCATCAGTATTGCATCGCGTGTCACAGCAAACGTGCGGCGAACCCGGCGGAAGCTCCGGTCAATCTGGAACCGGAGGCGTTCGACGACCTGCTGGCCCATGCAGACACTTGGGAACGCGTGCTTCGGAAGCTGAGCGTGCGTGCCATGCCGCCGCCGGGCATGCCGCGTCCCGCCGAGGCCGAGTATGCGGGCTTTACGAGCTGGCTGGCAGCATCGCTCGACCGTGCCTGGGAAGGCCACAGCACTCCGGGCCGCTACGTTGTGCATCGTCTGAATCGCGCTGAGTATGCGAACGCGATACGCGATCTGCTGGCGGTCGACATCGACGTGAGCGATCTGCTGCCGACCGACGGAGCGGAATTCGGGTTCGATAACATCGCGACGGCTCTGAAAACCTCGCCGCTGCTGCTCGAAGGATATGTGAACGCAGCCGAGCGCGTCAGCGCCATGGCCGTGGGCGATCCCGAGGTGAGGCCCGGGACGACGGAGCATTCCATCAGCCGCGAATTCAGCCAGAACGGATACATCGAGGGACTGCCGCTCGGAACGATTGGCGGCACCGTTGTCCATCACGTATTTCCGGCTGACGCCGAGTATAAGCTGTCCGGCCGGCTGGTCCGAGGCGTTCAGGAGGGCTACGCCGGCGTAGAAGGAAATGACACGCCGTTCACCTTCGTCATCACTGTGGATGGCGCCGAAGTGTATTCCGCTCCGATTGGCGGCCCCGCCGACGACGAGATGCAGGCCAAGGATTTGGCCGCGGCGCAACCGGTCATCGACAAAAGGATGACGGGACGCGTGCGGGTCACCGCTGGTCCTCACGATGTCGGCTTTACGTGGAGAGAGCGGCCAGGCCAGTTGCAGGACGTCTGGGAACCATCGCGGCGGCAGAGCCAGGAAGTCCACATGGTTGCAGGCCTGCCGAGGCTGAGGATCGTGTCCATCGACGGCCCATACAATGTGCACGGCCTGAGCGAAGGGCCCAGCCGGCAGAGGCTGTTTGTGTGCCATCCCGGCGACCGGGTGGACGAGGCAACGTGCGCGGGGAAGATCCTAACAAATCTTGCGCGCCGTGCGTACCGGCGTCCTGTCACGGCCGCGGACGTCGACGCTCCTCTGTCTTTTTACAAGCGGGCGCGCCAAGAGCAGGAGGGAAAGCCCGGTGGTAGTTTCGACGATGGGATTCGCGCCGGCGTCGCGCGGGTTCTTGCCAGCCCCTACTTTTTGTATCGCATTGAGAGCGACCCACCCGGCGCCCGCGCCGGCGTCGCACATCCGGTCAGTGACGTTGAACTGGCCTCGCGCTTGTCCTTCTTCTTGTGGAGCAGCATCCCCGATGAAAAGCTGCTGGACCTGGCGGCGGCCGGGCGGCTACGGGAACCGCAAGTGCTTAGCGCTCAGGTGCACCGTATGCTTGCCGATGACCGCTCCGGCGCGCTGGTCGAAAATTTCACTGGGCAGTGGTTGCAGCTCCGCAATCTGGAGGCGAAGGTCGTTCCGGACATCCTGATGTTCCCTGATTTCGACGACAACATCCGCAAAGGATTCCGCACCGAGACCGAAATGTTCTTCGCGTATATTTTGCGCGATGATCGCAGCGCCCTTGAGCTTCTGAGCGCGGACTACACCTTCGTCGACGAGCGGCTGGCCCGGCACTATGGCATCCAGGGCGTCTACGGTCCCCAATTTCGGCGCGTCAAGCTCACCGATCCCAATCGCCGCGGTCTGCTGGGGCAAGGAAGTATCCTCGCGATGACGTCCGTCGCCACCAGAACCTCGCCGGTTTACCGCGGCAAGTATGTGCTCAGCACCTTCCTAAACACGCCCCCGCCTCCTCCACCGCCCAA
>JASIGB010000626.1:0-5038 GCA_030045355.1 Bryobacteraceae bacterium | reverse complement strand
GTTGCGGCCCTTTGCGCTGGGCCGGAATGTCAGCTTCGCGTGGCTACCTGTGCCGAGCAACGTGGCTGTGGTGGACGATCCGGCCGCGGTGGCCAGGATCCGCGCCGAGCTTGCGCCCTCCGGATTCCTCATCGGGCACTTTGGAACATTCGGATCCTTGATCACGGAGTTGCTGGAAGGCCTGGTGCCAGCGTTATTGCGAAGCTTAGATGCATCCCTGGTGCTGCTGGGCACCGGAAGCGAAAAATTTCGCGAGCGCCTGGTGCGACTCTATCCGGATTTGACGGAACGGATACATGCCACCGGATACATGACGGATGCCACTCTCTCCAGCTACCTCACGGCGTGTGATGTCATGCTCCAACCTTACCCGGACGGCATCACGGCGCGGCGCGGTTCCTCGCTCGCTCCGCTGGCGCATGGCCGCCCCATCGTAACCAATGTCAGTTCGCAGACCGAGCCGCTGTGGCGCGACACCGGCGCGGTAATCCTGGCGGCACTGACGCCGGAGGCCGTTCTCGAAGCCTTCCGAGAGTTGCGAAACGACCCCGCCGCGAGAGCGCGCGTGGGAGCGGCGGCGCGAGAAACCTACCAGCGCTATTTCGAGCCTACCCACATGATTGAAACCATCTTGCGGCATGGCGCAGCGCCGCGGACTTGACGAATGCGAGTTCATGCCGGGTGGCTCAGCCATTCGGGGATGAGCGTTTGGGCTTGCTCGAAAGCTTCCGGAATTCCGATGTCGATGAAAGGTGCGTCGCACTCGAAGGCGATGGGGTGAAGATCGGCGACGCGAGCCTCCAGGAAATCCGCTTCCCAGGAAAACCTGGCATCCATCGGAAAGCGCGCAAAGATATCTCGCGCCACTAGGTAAGAGCCGGCGTTGATCAAACCCGGTCCGCGGGTTCCGCGCGCGGTGAACCCTTCAATCCGGCCTCGGGCCACGCGCGCCGCGCCATAGCGGCTGGCATCGGTGACGCGCCGCAATCCGACCACCAGCTGCGCGTCCGGCGAGTCTTCCAACACGCGCGCCATCGCCCGGTAATCCAAGCGCAAGAACGTGTCTCCGTTCAACACCAAAGCGAATGAACCCTGAACGTGCGGGAGAGCCCTGAGCAAACCGCCTCCCGTTCCCAAAGGTTCCTCTTCCACCGAATAGACCAGTTCCAAACCCTGATAGCGGGAGCCGAACGCGGCGCGGATGATCTCATGCCGGTACCCCACCGCGAGCACCACTCGTTCCATGCCCTGGGTCTCCAGAAACCGCAGCAAATAGGCCAGGAACGGCTGGCCGGCGATAGGGGCCAATGCTTTCGGAACTTCGGACACCACGCCGCGCAGCCGAGTGCCGAGGCCGCCGGCGAGGACCACCGCCTCCGTCACCGCCACTCAGTCACCACCGAAGATCTCGCGCTCGATGAGGCCGCAAATGATGTGTCCCAGCACGATGTGCCCTTCCTGAATTTTGGGCGTCTCCGGGACCGGGATTTGAATGCAATAGTCGCACAGCGGCGGCATGTCGCCACCGCTTTTTCCCGTGAACCCGACCGTAACCAGTCCCTTGCGCCGGCCTTCTTCGAGCGCGCGCAGAATACTGGGAGAGCGTCCGGAGGTCGAAATCGCAAAAAAGACGTCGCCCCGATTTCCCACGGCGTTCAGTTGCCGGGCGAAGACCTTGTCATAGCCATAGTCATTGCCAACCGCAGTCAACACCGAGGTATCGGTGGTCAAGGCGAACGCGGCTAAACCGGGCCGGTCGAAATTGAACCGGCTGACCAGTTCCCCGGCCAAGTGCTGAGCATCGGCGGCGCTGCCGCCGTTACCGGCGAAAAGAATCTTATGACCGGCGCGAAGAGCGATGCAGCAGGATTGCGCGATCTGTTCCACTACAGCCGTAATCTGTGCGTCATTCGCCAGAAGTTTCAAGGTCGCCAACGTTTTCGAAACTTCTTCCTGAATGTACTGCTTCACTTCAACCTCCAAGCGATTGCGCCATGTTCGGTAAAGTGAACCGTCTGCGGTTGCACCTTTTGACATCCGAGCGCCCGGAACACGTCGGGGCGGCGCGCCGGATCCACGACGAACATCATGAATCCCCCGCCTCCGGCGCCGGAAACCTTGCCCGAATAAGCTCCGCCATTCATGGCGGACTGGTAGATGCGCTCCAGGTCTTCATTACTGACTCCGGCCGCGGTTTTCTTCTTGCTCAGCCAGCCCTGCTCCAGCACCTCGGCGAAACGGCGAATGTTGCCTTTGAGCAAGGCCTCCTTCATCGAGACGGCCTCCTGCTTCAGCCGCTGGGTCGCCTCCAGCGATTGCTGGTCTCCGTGTTTGACGTTGGAGGCTTGCGCCTGGATGATGGCGTCGGAATCGCGCGGCATGCCGGTATTGCAGATGACCAGCGACGCTTCCAGCTCATTCACGGTGTTGCGGTTGATCCGCAAGGGGTTCACCACCACGCGATCGCCGATGCCGAACTCCATAAAATTGAAGCCGCCAAAGGTCGCCGCGTATTGATCCTGCCGGCCGCCCACCATTCTCGCATCGAGCCGCTCAATCGAGTAAGCCAGTTGCGCTACGTCGTACTCGCCTAACGGTAACGCCAAAAGCTCCTTGAAAGCCTCCACCATCGCGACCACCAGAGTGGATGACGATCCGAGGCCGGAGCCCGCCGCCACGTCCGAATAAGTAGTCAGTGTGACCGGCAGGGCGTGGCCGCCGTTGAAGTCCCGCATGATGCGGCAATAGACGCTCTTGTGCAAAGAGAGCGGTCCTTCCAGCGGCAGGTCGCAGGTGGGTTCCAACTCGACGCACTCCCGGCGGTCGGCGGCGACAAAACGCAGCGGGCCTTGCTCGTGGCACTCGAGGACCGCATACACGAACATATTGATGGTCGCGTTCAGAACGTAACCGCCGTGCTGGTCGCAAAACGGGGAGAGATCCGAGCCGCCGCCACCGAAGCCCAGGCGCAAGGGCGCGCGCGCGCGAACGATCATTTAGGGCCGCGCCTTCCCGGTATTGCCAGCAGTGGCCCGCCTGCGCGCTCTAAGAGTTGGCATGCCGCTCCGTTGGAGGACTTCGGAATCGAGCAGAATGTCCACGGCTTCTTCGAGCGAGAACTTCTGGATCACCCGCGCCCGGAGGCGGCTCCCGAGCTGCTCCCGCGCCTGTGGACTCGAAACCAGTTCCAATATCTTCCGCGCGCTTCCCGCCGGATCGGATGGGTCGATGTACAAGATTTCCTTGCCGTCCGTCAAGCCATGCTCCACCATTCCCGGTGTTTTCGCCGAGATCACCGCCTTGGCAAGAAGGCCTACCTCTAGCAGCTCCATACGAAGCTCCTGTCTGCCCTGCAGCGTGTCGTCGCCCATCGTCGAGACCCAAAGATCACATTGCGCCACGGTTGCGTAAAAGTCTTCGGGCGGCTTGATCACGGGTAATACGTGGACGCGATCGCCAAACCCGGCTGACTGCGCATAGCGCTGGCTTGCGACCACAGATTCCTTCAGGGGGTCAGCGATGAGAAGAAGTTCGACATTCGGGAGCAGGTCAATCAACCTTTGAAAGGTCGGCATAAAACGTTCCAGACGGTGGTGATTATGCCCGCCGGACCAACACACCAAGAATGAGTCCGGGCGCCGCTCGAATCGGGACTTTGCAAGATGAGCCGATTCAACCAGGGACCGGTCTGGGCAGCTCTCGATAAACCTGACTCGCCGGGCGGACAGACGGAACTTGTCAACCATATACGCTCGGCTTTTTATCATCAAAATGCAGTTGGCGCAGTGCAATATGGTCCAGGCATACCATCTGGCAAGAAACCCCTTCGGATAGGGCCACTCCGTCAGGTCCATCGGAAAATCGAGAATGCACGGCCGTCCTAACAGCCTGATAGCCAGCATCCAGGGAATCTGACAAATATGCCCAGTCCCACAGATCACAAAATCAGCCCTAAGAACCGCTTGCGCGAAGGAGAACAGACCGAGCAGCATGGCTCGGAAACTGGTAATGCGATAGGACAGCACCTGAAAGCCGCGGCGTTGCAATTCGCCGATGAAGTTCGCCGTCCTATTTTCCCAGTTGTTGAGGCTCACAAACGTCCGGTTATATCCAGGCTTCTCGCGCAACTCTTTCGAAACTTCGGTTTCCTGCAAACCGGTTGTGCCGTTGGGGAGGATCATGCGTTGTTGGACCAGCTAAGGACGCGGCTGCGGACTCCGGCTCGGGCGGATGTCGCCGCGGATTCAATGTACTCACGTAGCGGCGTACCCCACACGTAAGGAAACACCACCGCTGCGTATGCCAGCCCCATCAACAAAGTTATTGTCATCAAATTGAATATCCTGGGTGCTCCCAGGGGCACCGTGAGCGCCAACCCTCCGCACGCGATCAGGGCCACGCGCCAGAGGTAGGCTGTGTACGGGCGCACGGCTTGGAGAAGGGATATGTCGAACTCCCGAATGACGAGAAAGAGGTCCGTGGGGATGGCGACGAATAAGGCGCCCGACAGGAAGCCCGCCACCACTCCGGCCATCCCGAAACGGCCAACGAGAAGGCTGGCTACGGCCACGCTGACGACCCCATCCGCCAAACAACGAATGGCGGAGGCCTTCTCGTATCCCAACGCAAACAAAGCGATGGCGAGCGTCGCGTCGATTTGCCGCACCAAGAAGTTCAGGAGCATCAACCCGGTAAGTAGCATGCCTCCAAAAAAAGAGGCACCCACCCACAAAGTGACGAACTGCCGGTTTACCGCCAGAAGAGTGCAAAACACCGCGCCAGCCAACAAAACGATGGCCTGGGTCAAGGACGTCGTTGCGCGGAGGATCCGTCCCCGAGGCTCGCTGGTCTTCATGTGGCTGAGGCCCGGCAGCGCAACAGCCGCCAGCAACTGGGGTTGGTTCTGCAGGACGTTGATCAGTTTTGCGGTGCAGGAATAGATGACGACAGTGGCGGGACCGAGCGCATGGGCGACGATCAAGACGTCCGCTCCGGCCAGAAAGGTATAAGCGGCTTGCCCAACGCTGACCCAGAATCC
>JASIGB010000625.1:0-4740 GCA_030045355.1 Bryobacteraceae bacterium | reverse complement strand
GAGAACCAGCTCCTGGCGCCCGTCTTTCTGGCGCACTTCAATAAATATCAAGTCGCGCTCAATGCGCGCTTCTGGCCGCCGAAATTCTCGTTTGAGCATTTACGCATCAAGCGTTACCTCCCCAACGGCCGCGACCTTTTTCCTCTACATGTCGATGTCATCAGCCAGGTGGCCGCGCGCCGCTTCATGACCGCCATCATTTACTTGAACACGCCCGGCGGCGGCGATACCGTTTTTCCAAGCCTGAACATCTCTGTCGCTCCGGCTCCTGGCAAGCTGGTCGCCTTCCCACCGCTCTGGCTCTTTCCGCACGCCGGCCTCCCACCGAAAATCAGTCCGAAATATATTCTTCATACCTATCTCTGCTACCCTGCGTAACCGTTCGCCCGCATGTGCTTCAATACGGTTAGGAGCGATTCCGATGCGAAAACCGTCGCTGTTCGCAACTGTCGGGGCGTTCGCGCTTCTGATCGCCACCGTTCCTGCCTGGGCCGATTTTCAGGCCGGTCTGGACGCTTACAAAAAAGGCGATTACGTCGCCGCCGCCAAGGAGTGGCAACCGCTGGCCGAACAAGGCGATCCGGTCGCGCAATACAACCTCGGACTGCTGTATCTCGACGGTCACGGCGTTCCGCAAAGCTTGGCCGAAGCTGTCAACTGGTTCCGGCGCGCCGCCGAGCAGGATAACACGCTCGCTCAACACAACCTGGGCGCCATGTACGGCTCCGGCCAAGGCCTCAAGCGCGATTACATCCAGGCCTACAAATGGCTGAACATCTGCGCCGCGAAAGGCAATGCCGGTTGCATCGCCCAGCGCGATCTGATTGCGAAAAAGCTCAAAGCTGCCCAGCTTGCCGAAGCCCAGCGCTTGGCCACGGATTTCAAGCCGCAGAAGGAATCCGAAAAGCAGTAGTGGCCTTAGCGCCGTCCGCCCTGCCCTGATCCTGGTTTCCAGACCCTAATCCCCAGCCCCGGATAGCGCGCGTGGCGCACTATCCTAGAAGCATGAGCTTTCGTTTGGGCGTCGATTACCGCCCGCGCGGCGATCAGGCCTCCGCCATCGATCAACTCTTCCGCGGCTTCCTCGACGGTGAAAAGCACCAGGTGCTGCTTGGCGTCACCGGTTCCGGCAAAACCTTCACCATGGCCAAGCTGATCGAAAAGACCGGCCGCCCCGCGCTGGTGTTGGCGCACAACAAAACGCTCGCCGCGCAACTGTATCACGAGTTCAAGACCTTCTTCCCTTCCAACGCCGTCGAGTATTTCGTCAGCTATTACGACTACTATCAGCCCGAAGCTTACATGCCCTCCGGCGACATCTACATCGAAAAAGAAGCCACCATCAACGACGAACTCGATAAGCTGCGCCTCTCTGCCACGCGCTCGCTGTTTGAGCGCCGCGACTGCGTGATCGTCGCCAGCGTCAGTTGCATTTACGGCCTGGGCTCGCCCGAAGCGTATTACGGCATGCTGCTGATGCTCGAAAAAGGCCAGAAAATTTCGCGCCAGCAGATCCTCCAGCGCCTGGTCGAGATCCTCTACGAGCGCAACGATCATAACTTCACCCGCGGCACCTTCCGCGTGCGCGGCGACGTCATCGAAGTCTTCCCTACTTACGACGATCACGCCTACCGCATCGAGCTGTGGGGCGACGAAGTGGATTCCCTCAGCCAGATCGACCCCCTGCTCGGCCAAGTCCGCCAGACTTACCTGCGCCTGCCCATCTACCCCAAAACGCATTATGTGATGTCGTCCGAAACCCGTGAGAACGCGCTGCGCAGCATCGAGATGGAGCTCGAATGGTGGCAGAAGGAGCTCGAAAAGGGCGGCAAACTAGTGGAGGCGCAGCGCCTGGAACAGCGCACCAAGTTCGATCTGGAAATGATCCGCCAGATCGGCTATTGCCACGGCATCGAAAATTATTCGCGTCATTTTTCCGGCCGTCTTCCTGGCGAAGCGCCGCCCACGCTGCTCGATTACCTGCCCAACGATCATTTGCTCTTCATCGACGAAAGCCACCAGACCATCCCGCAGCTCCAAGGCATGTACCACGGCGACCGCTCGCGCAAACAGGTGCTCGTCAATTACGGCTTCCGTTTGCCCAGCGCGATGGACAACCGTCCGCTCACCTTCGAAGAGTTCGAAAATCGCGTTAACCAGGTGCTCTATGTCTCCGCGACGCCCGGCCCGTACGAGCTCACCAAGTCCGCCGGCGTGGTGGTGGAGCAGATCATCCGCCCCACCGGCCTCGTCGACCCGCAGATCGACGTCCGCCCTATCAAAGGCCAAGTGGACGATCTGCTGCACGAGATCCGCCAGCGCGTGGATGTGAACCAGCGCGTGCTGGTCACCACCCTCACCAAGCGCATGGCCGAGGACTTGTCCGAGTATTACACCGAAGTCGGCGTGCGCTGCGCCTACATGCACTCGGAAATCGGCGCACTGGACCGCATGAAGATCCTGCGCGATCTGCGCCGCGGCGATCTCGATGTGCTGGTGGGCGTGAACCTCCTGCGCGAAGGTCTGGATTTGCCCGAAGTTTCTCTAGTCGCCATTCTGGACGCCGACAAGGAAGGCTTTCTGCGCTCCACCGGCTCGCTCATCCAGACCATGGGCCGCGCCGCACGCCATCTGGAGGGCCGCGCCGTGCTCTACGCCGACGTCTACACCGACAGCATGCGCCGCGCCATCGACGAAACCAACCGCCGCCGCGCGATTCAGGAACAATACAACGAAGCCAACAACATCACCCCGCAATCCATCGTCAAACCCATCGACATGAGCTTGGTGGCCATTGCCGAGGGCGATTACGTCACCGTCCCCGTCGAACCGGAAGACCCGATCGAAGAACTGACCCCCGAACAACGCGACAAATTCATCGCTGAACTGGAGGAAAATATGCGCGACGCGGCGAAAAAATTCGAGTTTGAAAAAGCGGCTCAGATTCGCGACCGTATAAAGATGATAAAATCGCTCGGAATTCATGAAGAAAGCTCAGTCGGTGGGCCTAATCGCCACGGGTAGCCTCACCGACTCACCTGTGACGCGTTTCTGGTTTCTCCCCGAACGCCTCGGTCCCGTGAAATCTGCCTCGTATCGCGTAGCCAGCCGCATTGCCAATATGCTGCAGGCCGGGCATCCTGTTAAGGATTACGCGGAATTTCAAGACTGCGATCTGATTCTGGTCTGCGTTCCGGAGAACACGATTGGGGAGGTGATTTCCGAGATGACCGCCTCCGGAATCGCCTGGCGCGGCAAAGCCGTTGTGCTCTGTAGCACCTCGCTGGATAGCAGCGCGCTGGGGGATCTGGCCTCGCTCGGCGCTTCCCTCGGATCCATCAGCCCCATTCCCGGATTTGATGACGAGCGCTATCTGGTGGAAGGCGATCCGCCGGCCATCCGTCAATCGAAGAGCCTGGTGGAATATCGCGGGCGCCGCGTCGTGGCTGTCGAGCGGTCTCTAAAGCCGTTCTACCTCGCTGCCCTCACTTGCATGGGGACCCTGCTGTTCGCTCTGCTGTACGCCGCCGGCGAATCCCTGCATCTCGCGCGCATCCCGCCCGCGCTTTCGGCTACCATCCTGGAACGTCAGCTCACGCGCACGCTGCGCGCCTTCCTCAAAAGCGGCCTGCGCGCCGCGCCGGAATTGCGCGAGCTCCCGCGGCAACTCGACGCGCTCTCCTCCGCCGATCCGGCGCTGGCGTATTTTCTCGAGCAAAGCTGCCAGATCGCATCCCGGCTCCTAGCGAAGCCCTGATAAAATGGCCCCATCATTTGCGCCGCTTGAACCTTTCCCGTACCGGCATCGCGCTCTCCAACTGGAGCGAGCGCTGGTTCCCCGATCCACTGGTCTTCGCCTTCCTCGGGATCGTCATTGTATTCCTCATCGGACTCGCCGCCGGCGAAAAACCGGCCGATCTCGCCATTGAGGGCGGCAAAGGCTTCTGGTCGCTGATCCCGTTCACCATGCAAATGGTGATGATTATCATCGGCGGCTACGTGGTCGCCTCATCGCCCTGGGTCCAGCGGCTCATGCAATGGCTCGCCGCCCGCCCCAGAACGCCGCGTCAAGGCATCCTGCTGATCGCGGTCTTTAGCGAATTCACCGCGCTCATCTCCTGGGGCATGAGCCCGATTATCAGCGGATTGCTGGCGCGCGAACTCACCGAGCGCGTCAAGGGCCTGGATTATCGGGCCGCCGGTGCTGCCGCGTACGTCGGCGGAGCCACTGTCTGGGCGCTCGGACTTTCCTCTTCGGCGGCGATGCTCATGGCCACCCCCAGCGCGATTCCGCCCAAGCTGCTCGCCATCGGCGGTCTCATTCCGCTCACCCGCACCATCTTCCTGTGGCCCAGTCTGCTGATGGCAGCGGTGCTCATGGCCGCCGGCATCGCCGTAGCTTGGCTTTCCACGCCATCCCCCGAAAAGGCGCGAACGGTCGAATCCTATGGCTTGCGCTGGGAGCCGTTCCAGTTAACGCTGGAACCGCGCAGCAAACCCGGCGAATGGCTCGAATACTCCCCGCTGTTGACCGTCCTGGTGTCGGCGCTGCTCTGCGTCTACCTGGTGGACGTCTTTCGAACCTCGCCGCAAGGCGCACTCGCCGCGCTCGATCTCAACACCCTCAACCTGATCTTCCTCACCGCCGGGTTGCTTCTGTAATGGCGGCCCAAGCGCTTTCTGCGCGCTGTGATGGAAGCCGTGCCGACTACCGCCGGAGTCATCATTCAGTTCCCGTTG
>JASIGB010000624.1:0-3068 GCA_030045355.1 Bryobacteraceae bacterium | reverse complement strand
ATCTCCCCTGGTGCGTGAAGGCGCTGAACATCATGGTGGAGGGAGTGGACGCCAAGATCGCCGTGCATATCTGTTACGGAAACCGCTACGGCAAGCCGTCCTGGGAAGGCAGCTACCGTTATCTGTTCCCCACCATCATGGAAGCCAAGGTGCACCAGTTGACGCTGGAGTTCGCGCGGCGCGGCGGCGAGGATCTGGACCTGTTCAAGGAGTTCCACACCAATTTCGAGCTAGGCGTCGGCGTCATCGATGTAAAGACCGATGACATCGAGACGCCCGAGATGGTGGCCGAGCGTATTCGCAAAGCGCTGCGGGTGTTGCCGCCCGAGCGGATTTTCATTCTGCCGGATTGCGGGCTGTTCCATTTGTCGCGCGACGTGGCCTTCGCGAAATTGAAAGCCATGGTCCAGGGCGCGCACATCGTCCGCAAGGAACTGGGCGTGGGAGCGGCCGCGTAAGCATGCCTTCTGGGAGCCAGGCGTCCGCGAATCCACTTCGGAAAGCGATCGTCTCCGGCCAGTTCTGCTACATGGTGGAGATGGTGGCGAGCGCGACTATGACCGAGGAGAAGCTCGGCGAAATCGCGGCTGGCATCGCCGGAATTCCCGAGGTGGTGGGAGCCGGGATCACCAGTTGGGCAGGAGGCTCGGCGGGACATGATCCGGTACGGGTGGCGGCCATCGCGAAGGAACGCGGCCTCACGCCGAACGTTCACCTGACTTGCGTGAGCAAGACGCCCGCCGACGTTGGCAAGTTTTTGGACGACCTGATCGCCCTCGATATCGAGACCGTCTTCGCCATCACGGGCGATTATCCCAAGGGCGCTCCGCTCGGCACTGTGGGCTATGCATGCGATTCGGTGCAGTTGGTGGAGACCATCGCCGAACAGCGCGCGGCGGGCAGATGGCCGTTCTTCATTTCAGCCGCGGTGTCGCCCTTCAAGTATCTGGAAGAGGATTGCGCTTATCAGTATCTGAAGCTGGAAAAAAAAATCGCCGCGGGCGCCGATTTCGCGATTACACAGCTCGGCTTCGATTCGCGCAAGTACCGCGAGATGAAGCGCTATCTCGAAGAGCGCGGGCTCGGGCATTTTCCCGTCCTCGGCAACGTGTACGTGCTTCCGCCCAAGGCGGCCGAGCGCATGTCCAAGGGCGATCCGCCGGGCTGCTGGGTTTCGCCCGAGCTGCTGGCGCGCATTCAGGAAGAGGCCAAGGCTCCCGACAAAGGCATGGCCGCGCGCCTGGAACGCGCCGCGCAAATGGCGGCCATCGTGCGCGGGCTGGGATATGCGGGCGCGTACATCGGCGGCACACACGAAGCGCAGCGCATCCAGTGGATCATCCAGCGCGCCGAAGAACTCGCGCCGCATTGGGAAGAACTGGCCGAAGAGATCAGTTACGGCAGGAGCGACGGCTTCTTTATGTACCAGGGGCCGGAGCCGCCGGCCAAGAAGCGCGAGTGGACCCAGCCGGTATTCGATCTTCTGGAGCCCGCCAACTGGCCGGGATTCGTGCGCGCGCCGCTGACGGGCATTTTCCGTTGGATGGACCATCATCCGTCGATCGCCAAAGCGATGGAAGATGCCGAGTTCGCGTTTAAGAAGCCGGTCTTCGGATGCCAGGCCTGCGGGAACTGCGTGCTCGGCTTGATGGAATACGTCTGCCCGATGACGTGTCCCAAGAACATGCGCAATGGGCCTTGCGGCGGCACGCACCACGGGCAGTGCGAAGTGATTCCGGAGAAACCCTGTATCTGGGTGGCGGTGTACGATCGCGCAAAGTCCGCGCATCGTATTGACGAATTGAAAACGTATGTTCCGCCGCGCAATCGTGCGCTCGAAGGCACCAGTTCGTACATCAACTACCTGCTCGGCAAAGATAGCCGGCCGGAGCACCCGCAGCCGTTGATCTCGATCCGCAACGTCCAGCCGGTCGCCGGGTCCGCTAAAGAAGAAGCACTGGTCAACACGCGCGAAAAGTAGCCCATCCGTTCTCCGATAAGGAAGACATGGATGTCACGCGCACGATCGAAGAGCTTCTCGCCGAACGGATCCTAATTCTGGACGGCGCCATGGGCACCATGCTCCAGCGGCGCCGACTCACGGCGGCGGACTTCGGCGGCCCGGCGAGCGAGGGCTGCTTCGAGATTCTGGTCCGGACGCGGCCCGATGTGGTGCTGGACATCCACCGCGACTATCTGCGCGCGGGCGCCGACATCATCGAGACCAATTCGTTTAGCGGAACCGCTCTAGTGCTCGCCGACTACGGCCTGGCTGGCGCGGCCCATTCGCTCAACGTGCAGGCCGCGCGGCTGGCGCGGCAAGCGGCGGATGAATTCTCCACGTCCTCCAAACCGCGCTTGGTCGCGGGCGCCATGGGCCCGACGAACAAAGCCATCAGCGTCACGGGCGGCGTGACGTTTTCCGAACTCGTCCGCAATTTCTACCAGCAGGCCAACGCGCTGCTCGAAGGCGGCGCCGACCTTTTGCTGCTGGAAACGTGCCAGGACACGCGCACCGTAAAAGCGGCGCTGGCGGCGATCGAAACACTGCGGCGCCAACGCGGCGCTCCTATTCCGATCATGATTTCGGGCACCATCGAGCGCAACGGCGCGATGCTCGCCGGGCAAGGCGCGGACGCATTTTGCGTTTCGCTCTCTCACGCCGGCCTGCTATCGCTGGGGCTCAACTGCGCCACCGGGCCGGGCGAGATGAGCGATCCTCTGCGCACGCTGAGCGAATTGTCGCCATTTCCGGTTTCCTGCTATCCCAATGCGGGGTTGCCGGACGAAGACGGCAATTACCGCATGACGCCGGACGCGCTGGCAGCCCAGCTCGAGCGCTTCGCAGATCGCGGCTGGCTGAACATCGTGGGCGGCTGTTGCGGCACCACCGACGCGCACATCCACGCCATCGCGCAAATGATTGACGGTAAGCATCCACGCGCGATACCCGCGCGATCGCGCCGCACCTATTTCTCCGGTATCGATCTGGTAGAAGCCAACGACAATAGCCGCCCGCTGATCGTGGGCGAGCGCACCAACGTGATCGGCTCGCGCGCGTTCAAGAA
>JASIGB010000623.1:0-5627 GCA_030045355.1 Bryobacteraceae bacterium | reverse complement strand
CGGGCGGGTGTTCGCGGCGGCAGCCCGCGCGGGGGCGCTGGCGGAGGCTCACGGTTCGCCTCGGGCGGACGGTCCGGCGGTGGGGCGAATGCCGCGGCGGCCCGGGCGGGCGCTCGGGCTGGTGCTGCCGCAGGCGCACGTGCAGGCGCACGGGCCGGAGCGGGAGCCGGCGCAAGATCCGGAGCTCGTGCGGGTGGAGCAACTGGCGCAAGATCCGGAGCCCGTGCGGGCGGAGCTTCCGGCGCTCGAGCCGGGGGCGCGGCCGGTGCCCGTTCCGGAGCGCGTGCGGGCGGAGCCTCGGGAGCTCGTTCGGGTGGCGCGACTGGCGCGCGGGCCGGCGGAGCCTCGGGTGCCCGTGCGGGTGCGCGGGCGGGCGGAGCCTCGGGAGCTCGTGCCGGTGGAGCGGCTGGAGCACGCGCTGGCGGCGGAGCGCGAGCCGGCGGCGGAGGAGCGCGGGCTGGCGGCGGGGCTCGCCCCGCGGCTGGTGGAGCTCGCGGTGGCGGCGGGGGCGGTGGGCGCAAAAAGTAAGCGCCCGTCCTTACTGCGCCAGTACAACCTTGGTTCGCAGCTTGAACTCGATTCGCGTCTGCGGCACGATCGAAACGACGTAGGTGCTGGCCGCTCCGGCGGCCGCGCCTTGTCCGGCGCCTCCATGCGAAAGGAAGCCGCCGAGCGCGCCCACTGCGGCGCGTGCCCCGGCTACGGCTACGCTCTTCTTACTTCGCGGTTGGCTCTGTTGCTCGAAGATGCTGCTGTTAGTGCCGTAATCCATTCCATTCACATTGACCCGGACCAGCTCTAGCTGAACGTCCGAGCGCGGGGCGGCCGGCACCTGCGCCACGTTCCGGAGCACCAGACCGGCGTCCGATCCAGACGGCACCAGCACGTTGCCGGCGACCACGACATCGGCATCCACGGTCGCATCGAACGTTTGTCCGACGGTGGTGCCCGCGGACGTTACCCCATCCACCGTCCGAATCGCGATCACCGTTCCGGCGGGGATCACATTCGGCGCGCCGGCGGGCGCGGCCGCTGGGGCGGGCGCGACAGCGACTCCAACCGCGGCGGGTGCTCCGGCGACCACGGCGACACCGGCAGGAGCGCTTCCAGCTACCGCGACCGCGCCACCCGCGGCGCCCGGTTGGCCTTGTTCGGCTGGCGCGGCCCCGCCATCGGCGGGAGGTTGTGGATTCGCCGAGGCGTCCGGCTGGGCAGGCGCGGCGGGGTTCGCGTTGGCTGCATTCGCCGCGCTCTGCGCCTGAGCAATCGCGGCGGCATTGGCCTGAGCGGCTTGCGCGGCTTGTGCCGCGGCGGCGCGCCTGGCTTTGATGCGCATCGCGGCTAAGACGCCGGTCAGCACCAGAAAAAGCGCCAGCGCGGCGGCGAGTATCTTGCGTTGCCGCATATTAAAGAATCGCGCTAGCGCGGCCGCGAAGGGAGGACGCCGTGCGCCGCGCGCCACTCCGGTTCCCGCTGCCGCGGCCGCTGCGAAGGGCACGGCGGTCTTCGCGCCGCGAGCGACGGGCGCGGCGCCATCGAGCGCCTCGGCAAATTGCTCCGCGTTTTGATAGCGCGCGTCCGGATTCTTTTCGAGCGCTTTCAACACGGCCTGCTCGGCGGTCTTGGGAACGTAGGCGAAAACCCGGGTGAGCGGCGGCGCGGGCGTGTTCACGTGATCCGACATGATTTGAAAATCGTTGTCGGCGCTGAAGGGAACCTTGCCGGTGAGCATTTCATACAGCGTCACGCCCAGCGAATAAATGTCAGTACGGGCATCCACGGGCCGATTGAGGAACTGCTCCGGCGCCATGTAGGCGGGAGTTCCGATGCGTGTTCCGCTCTTGGCCAAGCCGCGCGTGCTCAGGATTTTCGCGATTCCGAAATCCATGATCTTCACCACGCCTTCCTGGTTCACGATGAGGTTGGCGGGTTTAATGTCGCGATGCACCACTCCTAGGCGATGGGCATAGGCCGCGCCCGCGAGCGCCTGGTGGAACAGCGCAGTGGCTTCGTCGGACGGAATCGGGCCGCGCCGCCGCACCATCTGCTCGAACGTTTCACCCTCCACGAACTCCATCACCATCCAAGGACGGCTTTGCTCGATCAGCAGGCCCTGCAGCGCAACTAAATTGGTGTGGTGCAGACGGCCGAGCGCTTTGATTTCATCCCGGAAGCGCTCCTCCAGTTCGGAGTCGCGGCCCAGTTCGACGTTCAATGCGCGGAGCGCTACCGGGCTATCCAGATTGACATCCACGGCCTTGTAGACCGCGCCCATTCCTCCTTCACCCAGTTTTTCTACAATCCGATAATTCCCAATTACAGTTCCAACCATACGCATACCTCGGCCGGTGAAAATGGCGCTCTCACGGATATAACGGCGTGATTAGGTCTCTCAGTATACAACGCTCCGGCGGTGATTCGACGTATTGTTTGTCGTAGAATCGTCCAATGCAAAGAGTCACTACCGCGTTACTGACGGTCGTGTGCGCCGCCGCCGGCTTCCTGGTTTGCGCCGCCGCCCATGCCCAGACACAGATTCCGTTTTCGGGCGCGGAACCGCACAAGCCGAAACCCGCCTTCCCGGGACAAACCGGTGCTCCCCCGCCCGCAACGCCTTCGCCCGCCGTGAATGTCGAGATCATCACCAACCGGCTCACCACGCCGTGGTCCTTCGCGTTTCTGCCCGACGGCAAGTTTCTAGTCACCGAAAGCATCGGGACCATGCGCATTGTGCGGCCCGATGGCGTCGTCTCCGCGCCGCTCACCGGAGTTCCGGGCGTCAAAGTAGTGGCGGCGCAGGGCCTGCACGACGTGGTGCTCGATCCAGACTTTGCGCACAATCGCCTGATCTATTTCTGCTACTTCGCCCCGCCGCCCGGCGAGGACCCCGCCATCTGGCCCACCGAATTCTTCTATCAAAAGGTCTGGACGAAATCGCTCGCCGAACGCCGCACGATGCGCATTGGAACCGAGCGCATGGCGCGCGCCCGTCTGAGCGACGACGAAAAGAGCCTGGAGAACGTCGAGACTTTGGTCGAAGGCGCCGAGCGCCGCATCGTCTTCGCACCCGATGGGACCATCTACGTCACCGGCGCCGATCGCTTCCGCTTTTACGATTCCAAATACGACGGCGTGGAGCACGACTTCACTGATAATCCCGACATCGGCCGCAATTTCTCCGGCCGCGTGCTGCGCATCAATCGCGACGGCTCCATTCCCAAGGACAATCCCTGGCTCGCCCGCGCCACGGTGGCGCCCGAAACCTTCGCGCACGGGTTGCGTGATCCTGAAGGCGCGGCCATAAATCCGGCGACCGGCGAGCTCTGGGTCACCGATCACGGCCCACAAGGCGGCGACGAAATCGACATCGTCCGCGGCGGCAAAAACTACGGCTGGCCCGACGTCTCCTACGGCACGCAGTACGATTTCCAGCGCACCGATGGCCGCAAAAATGTTCCGGTCGGAAACGGAAAGACATCGATGCCCGGCGTCGAGGAACCCGCCTATTTCTGGTTTCCCGATATCGCTCCGTCCGGAATGCTGTTTTATACCGGCGACAAATTTCCCGAATGGAAGGGGAATTTATTCATCGGCGGCCTCGAAGCCCAAGCGCTGGTGCGCCTGGTGTTGAATGGCGACCGCGTCGTCGCCGAAGAGCGATTGCTCAAGGAACGCCACATGCGCGTCCGCGATGTCCGCCAAGGCCCCGACGGCAATATTTATCTGTTGACCAGCCTCGGCCTCATGCGCCTCACGCCGAAATGAGCAGCGGGTCTGGTACATGAAGAATCCGCTCGCGCGTTTTGTACAATCGCGGTGACGGGAGGTTGCAATGTCAACTGAAACTACCCGGCGGATTTTTCTTGGAGCCGTTGGTGCGGCGGCAGCGATGAGATCGGGGGCGGCGAATATGGAAAAGGTGACGGGCATTGGAGGTCTTTTCTTTAGAGCAAAGGACCCCAAAATTCTCGCCAAGTGGTACTCCGATCACCTTGGCGTCGATCTTGTTCCCTCCAACTATGACGATCTACCTTGGCGGCAAGAAGCCGGACCTTGCGCGTTTCAACCGTTTCCAGAGAAGACCGCCTACTTTGGCAACGCCACCAAGCAGTGGATGGTGAATTTTCGTGTTCGAAACATGGATGCGATGGTGGCGCAGTTACGCGCAGCCGGGATCGCAGTTGAGGTCGACCAGAAACGTTATCCCAACGGCCGATTCGCTCATTTGTCCGACCCTGAGGGCAATCCCATTGAGCTTTGGGAGGAGATAGAACGCGAGGCGCGCTAGCCGGCTTGTTTCTCCAGACGATCACCGCAAAGGAGGATGCTTCAGCAGGTACTGCCGCATCAGTTCCACGCGCATCTCGGGAGTCGCCTCGGCAGCGTGCGCTCGCTCTTCGCCGAAGGTCTTCGCGTAGTGAGTGGAGTTGAAGCACATGAGGGCGACGACGCTGTCCATGCTGGGCCAGAAGACCAACCCGGCGTCGCTGAAATCAATTACCTGGATCGCGTTCCCGCCCGCCGTCTGCGTGCGCTCCGCGGCGCCGCGCCCCCACGCCCTCACGGTCTCCAGCGCCGCCGCGCGTTCCTGCTCCGATGGGGTCTGCCAAACGTAGGCGAGACACGAATTCAGACCTCGATCGCGATCGGTCCGGAGGTAGGGCAGCACGTACATCACCGGCTGGCCCGGCTGCCGCACGGTATTGAGGCTCATGGGCGTCAATCCGGCCACGGGAAGCATGACCATCGTTGCCGCGATCTGATGTTGCTCGGTCCAGTGGCCCTCGAACAGATCGCGATCGAGCGTGCGAAGATTGTCCAGGCAGCTCTTTGTGACCGCCCCGTGATCGATTCCCTCGCATAGCTCCTTGTCTTTTTGGAACTGCTCAACGGTGTCGGTGTGGAGAAAAGCGGCCCAGTAGGCATTAAGCTGGCGGCATTGTTCACCGAGCGTGCCATCCGCGATCCGAAGGCAATCGGCGGGATTGTCGAGGATGGGGATGAGCGCGATCCGCAGTTTCCGGGTTGTCTGCGAGTACAGACAGTTCGCATTCCATACCTGGTCGCATGGACGCACGAACTGCACCGCCATCGGAAAATAGGCCGGGTTGCTCCAGCGCCGTCCCCCACCGCCGTTCGGACGATTCGGGTACCTGGGGCGGGAAAAGGCTGCCGCCGTAATCAGATAACTCAAATCGTCCGGGAGGAAGTCCATCTTCGGGTCGCTGTAGGGCTGATCTTTCTTCAGTTCTTCAGCCGTCAGAAAGCCGAGGTTGACGGTGAGCCAATAGCCTTTCATGGAGGTGAGTGGACCATCTACTTGCTTCTCCAGAGAGGCGCGAAAGGCGAACTGCCCGCGCGCTGTCGTGCGGCTGTTCTCATACCGCAGCGGTTCGCTACCCCCGTCTCCAAAGGAAGCTGTCAGCGAAGTTGCTCGAAGCGTCACATCGATGTCCGCCAGCGGTTTCCCCGTGACTGCGTCCACCACGCTTCCCGTGATCTCCGGAATCCTGGCGCCCAGCGGAAATCCCGGCGGATAGGGCTGTGCGAACAGCACGCTGGAGGCTAGAGAAATCTTTAGTAGAACGATGCTACGGGTTCTTGTCATTTGGATTCATGCACGGCGT
>JASIGB010000622.1:0-2930 GCA_030045355.1 Bryobacteraceae bacterium | reverse complement strand
AGGCGCGAAACCGGCGAACCAGGAGTGCGGCAGGCCTTCGTCGAGCTGCGCCGTACCCGTTTTGCCCGCTACGCTCACCTGCTCGCCTTTCATCGCGCGCCGGGCAGTTCCTTCTAGAACCACCGAACGCATCGCGTCTGCGAGAAACGCCGCTAGATCGGGCGCGAGGATCGGTTTGGGCGGCGCGGTTCGGGGGTTGCTTTGGTCGATCACCCAGCGGCCCTGCGGCATCGCGCCTTGTGACGCAATGGTCGCGGCAACGCGCGCCATCTTGAACGGCGTGACTAAAACCGGGCCTTGTCCATAGGACGCGAAGGGCATGGCGGCTTGGATATCGGCTACACTGCCGGCCGGAATTTCCAGCAGCTTGGCCGTATCGCTCAACTGCTGCGCGCCGACGGAAAACACGCCGAGCTGCGCGAAGTAAGCATTGCAGGAAACCGTGATGGCCTGATGCATGGCGATGGTGCCGTGCGCCGAATCGCCCACGTCATCGCGAATGGGCTTGCGCCAGCCGGGGATGATCGCGCCCACGCGGCCATCCGGCAAACGCCGGCAACTGAAGCTCTTGTTTTCGAGCGCTGGGTCCAACCGCAACGCCGCCATCGCGGTGACGAGTTTGAACGTGGAGCCGGGCGGATATTGGCCGTAGCGCGCGCGATCGAACAATTCTTCCGGCGTTGCGCCTGACTTCGCATCGGGTGCGGGCGCGCTGACCAGCGCGAGCACGTCACCCGATTTCGGATCCATCACCACAACCGCGCCTTTGTCTTTATGCGCCTTGGCGAGCCCCTCGTCGAGCGCCTTGGCCGCGCGCATCTGCAGGCGGATGTCGATGGATGCGATCACGTTGCGATCGCGCACCAGGAGCTTGGCGATCTGGGGATTGCCAGGCTGATGGCGGTAGCGGATGAGCGGGGCGAGTTCACGATAATCGGAAAAGCCTTGCAGCTTGGCGTTAGAATCGTGTTCGATCAGCGAGGCGTTGGTGGCGTGGAAATTATCGCCGGTGCGGAGGTCGCCGACGAGATGCGCAGCGAGCGCGCCAAACGGATAATGCCGGCTGTCGAGGCGCGAGCAGGCGGTGTCAATGGAGATTCCGAGCTTCGCGTATTGATCGCGGCGGCGCTCCAGCTCGTTCCAGTCGCTGGTGGCGAGCAAAATACCATTGCGGTCGAAAATATCTCCGCGGCGGATCTCGTGCGCGAGCGAATTCAGACGCGGATTGCGCTGCGGACGCTTGACGCCGTCGTCTTCGAAGACCTTGGCTTCGCGCGCCAGGAAGTCCTGATCGTGGGCGATTTGATAATACGCGGCAAAGCCGAGGAGGATTGCGGCGGCGGCACCGAAGGCCCATTGGAGACGAAGCGCGGGCTTGCGGAAAGGCTGGCCCGAAGCCGAGGTTTTCGCGTCATTTTTCGAGCCGGCGGAAATCGCGATCAGGACGCCGAAGATCAGGAAATTCGCGAGCATCGCCGTATTGCCGAAGCTCAAAAACGGCGAGACGACGCCGGAGAGCGGGATCGCGCCCAGCACGCCGCCCGAGATCAGAAGCATTTCAAACGCGATGAGCGCGGATAGGCCGAGGGCGAGGAACAAACCGTACTCGCTCGCCGCGCGCAAGCCGATGCGCATCCCACGCCACACGAGAAATCCGAGCAGCAGCAGGACGGTTGCGACGCCGCAGAATCCCCACTCTTCGCCGATCGCCGGCAGGACCAGGTCCGTGTGGCCGGCGGGGATCATATCGGGATCGCCCCAGCCCGGCCCCGAGCCCAGCGCGCCGCCGGTAGAGAACGCCCATAGCGAGTGCGCCAGTTGATTGCCGCCGTGGACATCGTTGTCCCAGGGCGAAAGCCACATGTTGATGCGGTCGACGACGGTGGTTGGCTTGCCTAGGCGATAGCCGACGGCCACGCCGACGACGAGGAGGACAAGACCGAGCACGGCGAGTCCGGCACGCCCGCGCGCGACCCAGAACATGGCGAGGAACAGGAAACCGGTGACCAATGCGGGTCCGAGGTCTTTCAGCAGGAAAAAAAAGCCGAGGGCCACGGTCACGGCGAGCATCACAGGCAGTACGTGCGCCAGACGCGGCAGTTTCATCCAGCGGAGCAGGAATGTTTTTTCGCGAAGGTCGCGCAGGCGCTCCCAGTTACGCGCGAAGTATCCAGCGAGGAAAAACACCAGCAGAACTTTGATGACTTCCACCGGCTGGAACGGCCCGAGATTCACTTTGGCGTCGTTACCGGTGGGCCCCGAGCCGAAGCGAATTAGCAAAACGAAAAGCCCGAGCGCGGCAAACAACGGGGTGTAGCACCAGGACGCGAAGCGTTGATACCGGAACGGCCGCAGTGACGGCGCAAGTAAAACGAGGCAGCCCAGCGCGACGCCCCAGGCGAACTTGCTGAACTCGAGCGTGTCGCGCAGCGGATCGCGCAGGCTGACGGCGAGGATGAGGCCCATGCCGGTGAGCAGGTGAATCGCGGGCAGGATGGCAAAATCGCTCCTGAGGCCGCTCCATCGCCAGATCAAAAACACAGCGTAGAATGCCGCGAAATACAGGCCGATCCAGATGGCAAATTGGGTTTGAAATTCGCGCGGCGTTCGTACGATGAAATCCGGCTTCAGTTTGGCGAGCGGCAGTAATGCGACCTTAGGAGCGGAGCGCGACGCGGAACGCAGGTGCGCCAGCGCCCCGACGTTCGGGAGCGGCTGATGGGCGGAGAGGTAAGCGAACATTTTGTCCGCGGTTAGTTCGCGCTGTTCGGGGTCCTGAAACAGCTGCAGGAACGGGAGCAACTGCTGGGAATTGTCCACCCGATTCAGGTCCAGCAATTCGCCGTGCGCGAGGGCTTCTGACACCGCCGGAAAATTATGCGTCTTGGCGGAAAACACCAGCAGCAATCCCGAGCCCACCATCAGGGACG
>JASIGB010000621.1:0-2718 GCA_030045355.1 Bryobacteraceae bacterium | reverse complement strand
ACAACATGGACGCGGCGCACTGGCTGGTGTCGCAATATGGCGCGGATCCGAAGCGGCTGGGGATTTATGGAGGCAGCTACGGCGGATTCATCACGCTGATGGCGATGTTCAAAGATCCCGATGTATTCGCGGCGGGAGCGGCGCTGCGGCCGGTGACCAACTGGTCCAATTACAACGACGAATACACGTCGGACATTTTGAATCTTCCGCAGACGGATGCGGAGGCATATAAACGGTCGTCGCCGATTTACTTTGCGCAAGGGCTGAAGGGCGCACTGCTGATCTGCCACGGCATGGCCGACACCAACGTGCATTTTCAGGACACTGCGGAGCTGGTGCAGAAGTTGATCGAGCTGCGCAAGGCCAACTGGCAGGTGGCGATTTATCCGGTGGAGAATCACGGATTCGTGGAACCATCGAGCTGGGCGGACGAGTACAAGCGGATTTTGGATCTGTTCGAGAAGAATCTGAAGCCGCAATGAGAGCCGCGAAGGCCTTCAGGCTGTGGCATGGAGCCGCTTGTCTGCTCTGTCTGGTCCTTACGTTCTGCTACGACGTGAAGGTGGATAACGGCAGTGAATTCAGCGGCGGGAGGATCACGGGACCGCTTCTGCGAGCTTTCGAATATGGCTCTTTGTTGTTCCTAGTGGCCGCGATCGTTGCGTTCTTGCCTTTCCGACGGATCGCCTTGGCTTTGACGCTGGTGGCTTCGGTGTTGTGCCTCCCGCTTTACTTGTGGGATCTGTTCCCGGGGCTGGTCCGCTCGCTACTCCCTGGCCCATTCTCCATCCCCGTAGCCCCGCTAATCTATTGGGACCCGTTGTCCATCGCCGGCGTCCTCGCGCTGGGTGCGACTGGTTACGTCGCGAAGCGGAATTCGCGGCTCGCAGCTTGATCTGATATATTGACCGGACATGAGAACCGCATTGGTTGTGCGCACCGGCGCGGGAGCGCTGTTTCTCGCGCTGGGGTGGATCGCTTACACGCAGCTCGCCTTTACGCAAAATCCGGCGCCCGCGAAACTGAAGCTCAACAAGGTGAAGGACGATCTGTACGAGATCGAGGGCGACGGCGGCAACGTCGCGGTGTACATCACCGATGAGGGCGTGATTCTGATCGACGATAAATTCGACCGGGACCATCAGCAGATCGTGGACAACGTAAAGAGCGTGACCAGCCAGCCCATCAAGTACGTGATCAACACGCATTATCACCAGGACCACAGCGGCGGGAACGCGCAATTTCTGCCGACGGCGGAGGTGATCTCGACCGCGATGGCGCGGAAGAACATCCTGGAACACAAACAGCAGGGCAACATCCAGCCGCCGCCGGTGAGCCCGGCGCGAGTGACGTTCACTACCGAACTCGATGTGAATCTGGGCGGCAAGGAAGTGCGGGCGATCTACATGGGTCGCGGGCATACCGACGGCGACGCGGTGATTTATTTTCCCGCGCTGCGCGTGCTGCACACGGGCGATTTGATGGCGGGGACCAGCCCGCTGATCGACTATAACGGCGGCGGGAGCCTGGTCGAATGGCCGAAGACGCTGGACAACGCGCTGAAGTTGGATTTCGACACCGTGATTCCCGGGCATGGGCCGATCACGAACAAAGCCGGATTGCGGACCTATCGCGACAACGTGGACAAAATGCGCGAGCGCGTGAGCGCGTTGATCCGGGAAGGTAAGAGCCAGGAGGACGTCGCGAAATTCATGACCGACGAATACAAGTGGGCGCCAGGCAGCTTGCAGCAGCAGTGGAGCGTGCCGGGGATGATGCAGGAATTGAGGTAACCGCTTGCTAAGGCGCGCGGCTCAGAATAGCGTGCGGAAAAATTTCACGAACATTGCGGCGGCCATTGAGAAGCCGACCAAGATGACGATGCGCCGCACGACTCGGCCGCCGATGCGGCGCGCCGCTACAGCGCCACCGTAACCGCCGATGATGCCGCCGATCACCATCACAACGAATTCGGGCCAATAGACCATGCGGGCGAAGATGAAGTAGGCGGCGGCGACGCCGTTGACGCTCGCGCCCAGCAGCGCTTTGAGACCGTTCATCTGATGAATGTCGGTGAGGCCGAGCACACTGAGCGCGGCCAGCATGAGGATACCGATGCCGGCGCCGAAGTAGCCGCCGTACAGCGCGACGAAAAGCTGGAAGGTCATCGCGCCGAGGAGCCAGCGCACGGACTTGTGCGACTCCGCGTGCGAGAGCTTGAGGCGGCGCTGCACGGGTTCTTGGATCATGAAGAGCAGCGTGGCGAAGAGGATGAGAAATGGGACAAGCGCGTCGAAGATCGCGGGCGGCGTGCGATTGAGCAGCAGCGCGCCGAGGATGCCGCCGATGACGCTGGGCGCGACCAGTGCGAGCATGCGCGGGCTGGCGGTCGCAAGATTGCTGCGATAACCCCAGATGGTCCCGACCGTGCCGGGCCAGAGGGCGACGGTGCTGGTGGCGTTGGCATTGATGGAGGGCAGTCCGATCCAGATCAGCGTGGGGAAGGTCACCACCGTGCCGCCGCCGGCGACCGAGTTGATCGCGCCCGCGAGGAATGCCGCGCCGAATGCGATCAGCGCCTTCCAGGGTTGGATTGCGATAAAGAACATCGTCAAAAGCTTCAGCCTAACACTTGGGGGATTGGAGGCAGAGGATTTTATAATGAAGCATGTCCTTGAGCGCGCCGTCGGCGATTGCGAGTTCGGGAGAGATCGCGAA
>JASIGB010000620.1:0-2633 GCA_030045355.1 Bryobacteraceae bacterium | reverse complement strand
CTTCCCGCAGTTCATCGCCGGCTACCTCGGCCAGCCGCGACGCTATCACGCCTACGCGCCGGAGTTCCAGGTCCTCAACGTGATGTCCACCGCCGGCGCTTCCGTACTCGGCCTTGGGTTCCTCATTCCGCTGGTCTATTTCCTCTGGTCGCTGAAATACGGCAAGAAGGCCGGTCCCAATCCTTGGGGCGCCAAGGGTCTGGAATGGGAGACGTCCTCTCCGCCGCCGACTTACAATTTCGAAACCACGCCCATCGTCACCGAAGAAGCCTACGCTTACGCCAAACACGAGGAGGCTCACGTTGGCTGAGAGCCATGTTGTAGACGCCGAACACGCAAATCCCAACCTGCGCCATCACTTCGACGATATGGGCCAGCAGTTCGATTCGGCCACGTTCGGAATGTGGGTGTTCCTGCTCACCGAAATCATGTTCTTCGGCGGCATGTTCGGCGCCTATACCGTCTACCGCAGCATGTACCCGGACGCGTTCGCGGCCACCAGCAACTTCATGAATCCGGCGTTCGGCGCGGCCAATACGGCCGTTCTGATCGTCAGCAGCTTGACCATGGCATTGGCTGTGCGCGCCGCTCACCTGGGCCAGCAGAAGGTCCTGCAAATGATGCTGATCTTCACCATGATTTTCGGTATCGCGTTTCTGGTGATCAAAGGCTTCGAATACCACGAGCACTGGGAGCAAATGAAGGTGCCTCTGATCGCCGGGCACTGGGCCTGGGACGGCCCGCTCTCTCCCCCGCAGTTCGCGCATCAGGCGCAGATTCTATTCTGCTTCTATTTTTTCATGACCGGCTTCCACGCGCTGCATATGCTGGTGGGCGTCGGCATCATGACCACGATCTTCTTCATGGCGCGAGCGGGCAAGTTCGGCCCCGATTACTACACCCCGGTCGAAGTCTCAGGGCTGTACTGGCACTTCGTCGATATCGTCTGGATTTTCCTGTTCCCCTTGCTTTACTTGATCGGACACACCAAGAACCTGGTTTAATATGTCGACACAGCCCGTCACTCCCGTTCGCACCTATGTCCTGGTCTGGCTGACGCTGACCATTATGACGTTCGTCACCTACTACGTGGCGCAGATCCCCCTCGGGCCATTCAACGTCGTCGTAGCGCTTGGCATCGCCGCGTTCAAGATGTCGCTCGTCATCTGGTTCTTCATGCACGTCCGTACCGACAATCCGCTCACCAAGCTGTTCGTGTTCGCCGGATTCTTCTGGATGGCGATTCTAATCGCGCTCACGCTCGGCGATTATTTCTCGCGCACCTGGATGCCCCTCGGCAAGTTCTGGTAGGTTTCGAAAAAACCAAGTACCTTTTCCTCGAATTCCCGTGGCGCCGTTGCATAGGCTCCCGTGTGCCTCGCTCCCGGAACCAGCCACAATTTCGCCGTTCGCGGATCGCTCGCCGCCAGGATCTCAGAATGTTCGGGCGATGTCTTCGTATCGCTCAGGCCGTGAATCAGCAGCACTGGCGTTGAAGTTTCCGCGATCGCAGCCTCCGGTGAGGCTTCGCGAAAGTCCAGCCCATAGCGCCAACGTCCATACAGGAACGCCGTGGAAACGAACGGCGCTGCAAGCGCTTGGCCTAGGCTTCGGGGAACCGGAAGACGCTCGGCCACGCGATCGCGCGCCAACTGCGCCAAACTCGCGAAGGCGGATTCGGCCACAATCGCGTTGAACCGGTGCTCCACGGCTAACGATTCGACCAGCACCGCGCCGCCCAAGGATTCTCCCAGCCCATACACGTGGCTGGGATGGCGCTCCGCGATCAGCCACGAAACCCAGCGATGCACATCGTCCGCTTCCAGCAGGCCGTACGTAACGAAATCTCCGCCGCTCTCGCCCTGCGCGCGGTTATCGGGCGTCAGTACGAGATAGCCGCGCGAGCCGAACAGGTGCGCGAAGCCGATTTCGCTCCCGCGCGAATCGGAGATTCCGTGCAGCACCAACACCGCGCCGCCGTTCCACTTTTCGGGCGTGTAGAGCGATGCGCACAAGTGGGCCCCGTCGCGCGCCGCGATCTCCACTGTCCGGGCCTCCGCATTCGCGGGCACCGGGCGTCGCGGCGGCCGCAAGGCCCATTCACACAGAACCGCGCCCGCAATGATCCAAAGCAGGATCGCGGCGCCGGCCAGCCTGCCGATGATCCATCCGATCTCTCTCCGCCGGGCCATATACCAGAATACGCGTGCGCGGGTCCGTGGGTTCGGGTCCGCGGCATGGCGCCCGGTGGTTATTGAATCTTGGCCACGGCCCCGGTGGTCTCATAGGCGGAGAAGATGGCCTCATCCACTCCCGGCAGATTCGTAAACGTGCTATTGGCCACGCCCGCGATCTGGATGTTCATCCCCTTTACGCCGAATTCCCCATAACCGTCCGCCGGGATCAGGCTCAAGACCGCCGATGGAATCGTGAACTGTCCGGCGGACCCTGAGGCCGTGCACACGAATTCCGCGTAGGAGATCTCCGAATCGCTGGCATTCAGCGGGACGCCCGCGTAGCCGAAGATCACCACGATCGGAAACGCCGCGCCGCCGCTCCAATTCAGCGTCAGATCCTGCGATTCATTCACGGAACTCGGGATGTTGGTCGGCGTGACGTTGGATGGCAGCGTC
>JASIGB010000619.1:0-4135 GCA_030045355.1 Bryobacteraceae bacterium | reverse complement strand
AAGGCCGGTGCGGCGAAAGTGACGCAGCACTTCATCGTGCTCCAGCCTGGCGACAAGGACATGACGGTGAGCGAGGGACTGCTGTACGAAGGCCCGCCCGACGCCACGTACAACGACCCGGTGAACGGTTCGGTTCGATTCTACGTTCCGCCGGAGGCGCAAGGCCTCGGAAGCGTTACGGTGAACCCGGCGGGCGGAATGCCGATCCAGCGGCCGGCGCTAAAGACCAAAGAGCCAGGCATCTACAAAGTGGATTATCCGATCCATCCCGGCGAAACGCGCTTCGATATCAACTACACGGTCCCAATGGCAAATCCGATGATTTTCACCGACAAGGAAATCCATCCGGAGGCGTCGTCGAACCTGGTGGTCCCGAGCGGCGTGACGGCTAAGAGCGACGACCTGGAACTCGCCGGTACGGAGCCCAAGACCCAGGCCAGCATTTATCGCATCAAGAACCCGAATTTCAAGGTGGAAGTTGCCGGCACGGGGTTGCTGCAGGAGCAGTCTGAAGGATCGAGCGATGACAACGGCCAGCCGCAGGTCACCGAAGTAAAGCCGCGCATCTACGACAGCATGTACTGGATTCTCGGAATGTCGTTCGCAATTCTGGGCCTGGGATCGGTGCTGCTGGCGCGGCACCGGCCCGCGAAGTAGACCGCTTTGCTATTTCGCAGTGCTCGTGGGGGCCTTGGGTACGTCGAACATCACCATCTCCTTGCCGTCTGGCAGCGTGCAGTGCAGGAATACGCCGCCCAGTTTGCCCACTTTCACTTCTTTCAGCGGATAAATGGTGATGCTGACTTTATCGCCGGGGCTCAACGTGTGCTTGGTCCAGCCGCGGCGTCCCAAAAAGTTGGGGCTCATGCCCTCGATGGCCCAGGTATCCACGCCGCCATGGTCGTTCGGGACGTCGATCCAGGTGAAGGTGTGCGGATTGGTCCACTGAAAATCCTTGATGGTCCCGGTGATGGTGATCTGCTTGGACATGTCGAACATGTCGAAGGAATGATGCGCCAGGGCGGGAACCGCGGTGAGGAAAACGGCCAGCGACATCGCGGCCAGTCCGGTATGGATAGCGTTAGTTCTCATTTCTTATCTCGTGATCTCGATGTTATTCTTTTGGCGGCGTGAGATTGATTCCGGCCTTGCCCGAGGCATCCACGGAATTGCGATTATTCTGCTGGCAGATGTATTCGGCCAGCGTCCAGTCCGGATGGCGGGCGTAGGTGATGGTCCGGCTCCACGGCCTGGCGAGCGCTTCCGGATCGTCGATGGTGGTCTCGATCTCCAGCGTCTTCGGATCCGCCAAATGGAAACGCTCGACGATGTGCATCTTGTCGCTATGCCGCACGCCCATGTTCATGCCGAGCGCGGTGTCCGGCGTGAAGCCCACCGAATCGACGACCAGCGTGTCGCCGTCCCAGTGTCCGATGGAGTTGCCGTTGAACGTAAGATCCGGATCTTCGGGATGCGCGCGCCCATCGGTGTAGATGTGCCGCACCTGCATGAACGCTTCGGCGATGACGGTGACCATTCCCGGGGTGAAGAGAATCTCGATGGGATAAGGCTGCGACATGATGCCCGGCATGCCGGGCGGGACACAGTTGGCCATGGGAGAATCGTGCGGCGGATTGGCTGCAAATTCCTTGCGCATTTCCTCGTACTTGGGCGTGAGGGTGAACTGCGCCGGCGGGCCGAAGTCTCCGGCACCGCGAGCCGTGACTTGAGCGGCGCGGCGTCTGCCGAACGTCATTTCCCAGATGCCCTCCATGTCGGGCAGCTTCGCGATCGCGGCCCAGGTGCCGCCGGGCAAGTTGCTCGCATCGGCGGCGAAGGAGGGAAGCGGGACGAGCGCTACCAAGCCCATTACCAGACCCAGTCCAAGCGCCGGAAGAAACAGCCTATGCATCGATTTTTTCCTTCAAATACATACTATATAACATCTTCCTGTCTTGCTTTCGCGGCTGAGCGGGTGGGAAAATAAGAGAGCGAGCCCACTTCGAAACCAAATAGAAATGGACCAGCAAGGCACGTCTCCCGCCCTCGACCCGGCTCCCAGTGCGAGCGCGGCGCCGCCCGCCAAACGCACCATCCTAGGCTCCCTGGGACATTGGGTGCGCGACCTGATGATCTCGGTCGTCCTGGCCGTAGTCGTCATCCTGTTTATCTATCAGCCGGTGAAAGTGGAGGGCACCAGCATGATGCCCACCCTCGACGACCAGGAGCGCATTTTCATCAACAAGTTCGTCTATCGTTTTCACTTCGATAACGTCGAGCGCGGCGACACTGTGGTCTTCTGGTTCCCCGGCGATCCCACCAAGAGCTACATCAAGCGCGTGATCGGCATGCCGGGCGACCGCGTCGAGGTGGTGGACGGCAAGGTGATCGTCAACGGGAGGGCGCTGGTGGAAAATTACGTGCCGCCCGAATACCGCGATCAGAGCACGATGTCCGAACGCGTGGTCCCTCCCAGCCAATATTTCGTCTTGGGCGATCACCGCAGTTCCTCCAACGACAGCCCGGCCTGGGGCATGGTTCCGCGCCGCTATATCTACGGCAAAGCCGTATTCATTTACTGGCCGCTGGACAAGATGGGCCTGCTGCGATAAGGCATCCTCGGGCGCGCATCGAACGTCGCTGTGATACTCTTCAAGCGGCGGTTTCTGTGGTTTCTGTCTTCGAGTGGTGTGGTTTCGCCTTGTATCTGGCGCTGGCGCTGGCGTTGCTCGCCAAATACATGCGCACGCACGACGCCGGCTTTATCTGGCTGGGCGTGGCGGTGATCCTGTGGCCGCTTTGCGCGTATTGGCTGAACCGGAGCGAAGCCATCCTCCTGAACCGGGTCATTCGCGGCCAGCCGGTGGGAATTTATCCATTCACTCTGATCGCCAGCCGCCGCTTGACCGTACCAGAATTCGTGCGTTTGAGCGGGTCCTTCCAGCAGTTGATCGGAGCGGCGCTGCTGCTGGTGGCTGTGCTGTTCTTGAGCCGAGGGAAACGCGAGCCCGCTCCGCCCGTTCCGGCCACACCTCAACCCGATTTGCAACCCGCTGGTTGATTCGTCTTCATTCCAGGCGCTTGGGTTATTCTGGGTTCGATCATGAAGAAAGAAGCCTTCGATCCCGGATTGACCACGCAATTCAGCGGCGAGCTGCGACGCACCATCAATGCCGATGGTTCCTTCAACGTCAAGCGCACCGGATTGCGTTGGCGCGACGCCAATCCTTATCTCCTGCTGATCGACACCACCTGGCCCCGTTTTCTTTTGCTTATCGCGGTAGGGTTCCTGGTCATCAACATGATTTTCGCCGGCCTATATCTAGCGCTCGGCGTCAGCCACCTGAAGGGCCTGGAGTCCGATATGAGCGACTTTGCGAACGCTTTCTTCTTCAGCGTTCACACCTTGACGACGGTGGGGTACGGCAACGTGTACCCGGACGGCCCGTGGGCGAACGTGGTCTCCGCGGCCGAAGCAGCCACCGGCCTGATGGTGTTCGCCGTAGCCACCGGGCTTCTCTACGGCCGTTTTTCGCGCCCTTCCGCCCGCATCGTTTACAGCAAGAAAGCGCTCATCGCGCCCTATCAAGACGGCACCGCGCTGCAGTTCCGCGTCGCCAATGCGCGCAGCAACACGCTCATGAACATGGAAGCCAAGGTCCTGTTGATGACTGTGGATTCGAGCAATGGAGAGTTGCGGCGCAGGTTCGTAGAACTGCCGCTTGAGCGTCCGGGCATCTATTTTTTCGCGCTTACCTGGACCATCGTGCATCCGATCGACGACGCCAGCCCACTGTTCGGGAAGACGGCCGAGGATTTGCGCAAACTATCCGCCGAGATCCTGATCCTGCTGCAGGGTTTTGACGACACCTTCAGCCAGTTGGTGCACTCGCGCTATTCCTATCCGCACGATGACTTCATCTGGGGCGCGAAGTTTCTCCCCTCGTTCAAAGTGGATGCCAAAGGCGGACTGATCGTGGAAGTGGATCGCATCGACGAATTGAAGAGGGTGAGCTGAATCGCGATGGAAGCTGTTTTTGCGAGCCATCGCGGGGAGTGGCGGCGCTGGCTCGAGACGCATCACGCGCGCCGCGAAGAGGTCTGGCTGGGCTTTTACAACAAAGCATCAGGAAAA
>JASIGB010000618.1:0-10857 GCA_030045355.1 Bryobacteraceae bacterium | reverse complement strand
CAAGAGCGCCCACGGCCGCGATGGACCGGTCCATACGCGTGCGGCCCTGGCTGTCGCGCGCGACCGAAGCCGTGGTGGTCCGTTGAATGTGATCGCCGTTAGCGAGCGTCTGGGTGAATTGCGTCACAGCCTGCGCCGAATAGGGCGCACCGGTGACTACTTTACGGGAAAGGCCGAACTCAGGCCGGAGCATGGCGAAATCACCCGGCGGCGGGCCCATACGCGGTCCCGGCCCCTGAGCCAGTGCGCTTAGCGCCGCCAAACCGGCGGCCGCGGAAATCAACAATGCATTGCGAAGCATGACTCTCCTCCTTGCTAATCTATGGCGCCAATCGCACCGCGCGCGCCAGACCGTCCTGACCCAACAGCAGGTCGGCTTGCACGCTTGCGCCGGCGCTCTCTTCCCCGATCGGAACTCCCATCAACTGCAACGACGAAACCGGCAACTGCACCCGCACCACCATCGCGTTCTCCACCGGTGGCAGGCCTTCGGCTTCGGGCAACGGGTAAAAGCCCGCTTCCGCATCGTCGTCGGCCGCGGGTGCAACGGATTGCATCACCACTGCCGCGGGCTTTTGCGCCGCGGCCGGCTTGTGCTCGCGGCCCCAGAACAATAGCGCGAGGGCGGCAGCCGCCGCCAAGCTCAGGGGAGGCGCCCAGATTCTTAGATCGCGACGGCGCTTGCGGCGTCGAAATTCAACCCTGAGCCGCGCCTCGATATGCGCGGGGGCTTCCTGTGGGCCGTCCGAGGCGAGCGCCCGCAAGTCATCTAAAAGCTCGGGCAATATTCCGTGATTCTCGTTCATACCGCACACCTTTCGCCTGCCCGCATTTTTTCGGCCAGCAGCGCGCGCGCCCGATGCAGCCGGGAGCGGACCGTTCCGATGGCGCACCCTAAGGCGCCGGCGGCCTCGGCATAGTCCCGCTCATGCAAATCGCACAATACCACTACTTCGCGATAGGCGGGCGGCAACGCCAGCACAGCCTTGCGCAGCGTTTCCAGGCGCTCATTTTGAGCCAGATCGCCGACGATATCCTGCCCGGGAGCGACGCGCTCTTCGTAGTCGCCGGCCGCATCGTCTAAAGCCGCAACGTAAGGTTTCTCGCGTTCGAGCGCGTGCAGCACGAAATTCCGCGCTATGCCATACAGAAACGCCCGCGCCGAGCCGCGCTCGCTGTCGTAGCGGCCGGCTGAATGCATGAGCGCCACGAAAACGTCCTGCGTGACCTCTTCGGCGATCTCGGTTTTGCCACTCATCTGCAGGGCGAACCGATACACAACACCCTGGTGCCTCCGATAAAACTCCAGAAAAGCTTGCTCATCGCCGCCTGACAGCAGCCGAAGCAGATCGCTATCACTACGGGACGGGGATTCCAGCATTAGTTGATTAGCGCGATCTGCATCGGCTTTTGATAGGGATTCATCCCCGGCGGCCGAAGAGTTCCAAAATATTTCGCGCATCCGGCCTCAGTCCTGCTTCAGGGTGACTACCGTCGCGCCCCATCCGCCGGCTTCCGCCGCAGCGTCGGAAAAACCCGCAACGAAAGGGGTTTTGCTCAAGATGGAGCGCACGATCTCACGCTGCACGCCAATGCCGCGCCCATGGATGATGCGCACAGCGCGGAAACCCAGCCGGTGCGCTTCGTCTAAATAGTTCTCCACCACTGCCTTGACCTCGCGTGCCGGGACAGTGTGCAGATCGAAAACGTCCGTTACGGGGATGCGAATTGGCTCTTCGTCATCTAGTTCTTGGTGGTCCAGCACTGCTGTTAGCCTAACATTGTGACTCCCTTGGAAGAGTACCGCGCGCGCCTGGGTGAGCGGCGTCAGGTAGCTCAGCAGCTCGAGCGCCAGTTTCGACGCATCGGTAATGTGCGGCTTGCCGCCGGGATCGCCGCGGTAGGCGTCGCTTTCCTGGTGTTCGGAGAAGTCTGGATCTCGGTGTGGTGGCTGTTGGTCCCGATCGCCGTGTTTGCGGTCCTGGTGGGCGTGCACGCCCGAATTGTGGAACGGCTGGAACGCGCAAAACGCGCCATCCAGTTTTATGAGAGAGGCATCGCGCGCCTGGAGGACCACTGGGCGGGCAGCGGAGAAGCGGGCGAGCGTTTTCGCAATCCCCAGCATCTTTATGCGGAGGACTTGGATCTGTTCGGCAAGGGGTCGCTGTTCGAATTGCTCTCGCTCGCGCGAACACGCTCGGGCGAAGATTCCCTGGCGCGCTGGCTACTGGAACCGGGTTCCATCGAAGACGTCTCTATCCACGAAATCCAGGTGCGTCACGAAGCCATTCGGGAGCTCCGCGGCATGCTGGATTTGCGCGAAGATTTAGCCGTGCTGGGCGCCAGCGTGCGCGCGGGACTAGAGCCCGATGCCGCGGCGCGCTGGGGCGATGCGCCGGAAGTCCGGTTCCCGGCTGGAACTCGCTACATCGCGCCATTGTTTGGAGCAGCGGTCGTGATTACGTTTGCCCTGTACATGGCCAGCGTGTTTACGCGCACGCCGTTTCTGATCGTGCTGCTCGCGGAAATGGCCTACGCCTTCTTCGTGGTGGGCACGGCTACCCGGCACGTGGTGGATGCCATGGAATCGCCCGCGCACGATCTGCTGTTGCTCGCCGCACTCCTGGCGCGTTTGGAGCGCGAGAGTTTTCACGCGCCGCTGCTCCAGGATTTGCAAGCGCGATTGAAAACCCCGTCGGAAACCAATGACGAACAGACGGCGGCGGCGCAAATCGCGCATCTCGGCAAGCTGGGCGAGCGTCTGGACTGGACCGAGAACATGATCTTCGGGCCCATCGCCTTCGCGCTCTTGTGGACCGCACAGGTGGCCGTGGCGATCGAGCGCTGGAGAAAGCGGCACGGCCGTCGCATTCGAACGTGGCTCGATACCGCCGGCGAGTTCGAAGCGCTTTGTTCGCTGGCCGGCTATTCTTACGAGCATCCGGGCGACCCGTTCCCCGAGCTGACCGATGCGCCCGGCGGGTGTTTCGAAGCCGAGGCTCTCGCGCATCCGCTGATGAAGGAGTCCCAGGCGATCCGCAACGATGTGCGGCTGGGAGGCCAGACGCGGCTGTGGATCGTCAGCGGGTCCAATATGTCAGGGAAGAGCACACTGCTGCGCACGATCGGGATCAACACCGTGTTGGCCTGGGCCGGCGCCCCGGTGCGCGCCGCTCGCATGAAGATTTCTCCGCTGAGCCTGGGTGCATCGATTCGGGTGCTGGATTCCCTGCAGGACGGTCGCTCGCGCTTCTATGCCGAGATCACGCGCCTGCGGGAAATTGTGGCTCTGACCGGCGGTGGACGGCCGGTGTTGTTTTTATTAGACGAGCTGCTCAGCGGCACCAATTCGCACGACCGCCGGATCGGCGCTTCCGCCATCGTGCGGGCGTTGATCGATCGCGGCGCGCTCGGGTTGATCACCACGCACGACCTGGCGCTCGCTGACATCGCCGATTCCCTTCCCGGGCGCGCCGTGAATGTTCATTTCGCCGATACGCTGGAACAGGGCGAGCTGCATTTCGATTACCGGCTGCAACCGGGCGTGGTGGAGCGCAGCAATGCTTTAGATTTAATGCGCTCGGTGGGACTGCAGGTTTAGTTCATCCGGTGTGGTTTATTTCGCGGCCGCGGCCGCGACGCCTGGAATCCAGCGATCCAGCGCTTGGCGTAATTTCTCCAGGCCTACCGGCTTGCTGATGTAATCGTCCATGCCGGCGGCCAAACACCGCTCCCGGTCTCCATCCATGGCGTTGGCGGTGAGCGCGCATATCGTATGGCGGCGGCCGGCGCCTTCCCTGCTGCGGATGACGGCCGTGGCCTCGTAGCCGTCCATATCGGGCATCTGGCAATCCATGAGCACCAGATCGTACTTGCGTTTTTCGATCGCCTCCACGGCTTGGCGTCCGTTGACAACAGCATCGGCCGCGAGACCCAGCTTCTGCAGCAGCCGCAGTGTGATGCGCTGGTTCACCTCGTTGTCTTCAGCCAGCAGGATGCGGGTCGAACCCAGCCCTGACCCGGGCCCCGGCGAGCCCTGCGCGGCCGATGGCGCAAGCGATTCGGCGCGCTGAGCGGTGCCGGTATTGGATTTCACCCCGGGGAGCCGGGAAGACGGCGTTTCCGTTACCCGCACGTCCAGTTTGGATTTTACCGAGGGCGGATTCCTCTTCGCCGATTTGCCCAGGCTGGCCGTGAACCAGAATTGACTTCCCCTGCCTGGCTCGCTCTCCAAACCGATCTGGCCGCCCATCAGTTCCACCAACTGCCTGGAGATCGCCAGCCCCAGACCGGTGCCGCCGTATTTCCGCGTATTCGATTCGTCCACCTGGGTGAACGTGTCGAACAAGCGGCCTTGTTCGCTGCGCGGAATGCCGATGCCTGTATCCCGCACCGTGAACTTCAGCAAAAGGCTGTCGGCCGTCTGGCGGGCCACCTCCGCGGTGAGCGACACGCGTCCACGCTCAGTGAACTTGATCGCGTTGCCGAGCAGATTAACCAGCACCTGGCGCAGCCTTCCGGCATCGCCGACGGCCCAATGGGGCACCTCCGGCGCGACGGCGGATGCGAACTCCAGCCCCTTGGCGCGCGCCTGGAGCGCGCAGGCGGAGGCGGTTTCCGCGATCGCTGGCTGCAACGCAAATTCCGCGCGGTCCAGCCGCAACTTCCCGGACTCAATGCGCGAGAGATCCAGAATATCTTCGATCAGAGCCAGCAGCGAATCCGCGGAGCGCTTGATGGATTCGGCATACTCACGCTGTTCGGCGTTGAGAGCGGTGCCGAGCAGGAAATCCGTCATTCCCAACACGCCGTTCATCGGTGTGCGGATTTCGTGGCTCATGTTCGCCAGGAACCGGCTTTTCATGCGCGTGGCTTCCCGCGCGTCCGTGAGCGCTTTTTCGAGCTCCTCGTTCTTTTGCTCCAGCTCCTGCGCGTTGTCTTTCAGGCGCAGCTCGCTCGCCTTGCGCTCCGTAATGTTGCGCAGCACCGCGATCCACTGGTCCCAGTTGATCGGCAATAGCCGCATTTCGTAGGCCTGGGGGCCCAGGCGGTCCTCAATGGAAAACTCCACGATCTCCATGCCGTTGCGCGCACGCCCTTGGTCCTGGGCGGCGCGAATTTCTCCCAGCACGCCGGCCGGTAACAGGTCCTGCAGATTCCGGCCCTCAAATTTCTCGGCGCTCAGGAAGGGGTCCGCGTGCTGGCCGCCATTGGCGTCGAGCACGGCTTCCGTCTGGTCCAGCCGCAGGAACAGATCCGGAAAGGCCTGAAACAGCGCCCGCAGCTCGGCGGCGTTTTGATAGGCTGCTTCTTCGCTCTCCTTGCGTTCGGTGATATCCACCGACGCCATTCGCATCCCGGCTGCCGCGCCCGATTTGGTTCTCAGCAACTGCTCGTGAATTTCCACGGCAATCCGGCGGCCGTCGGGGTGAACGTGTTCGCGCTGGTAGGTGACCAGCGCGGTACGGCCGTCGAGCTTGCGCTGAATCTGTTCGCGGTACCGGTCGCGCTCGATTTCCGGCACCAGTTCGGCGCAATGCGTGCCCAGCATGGCGCCAGGCTCCAGCCCGCGCAGCTTGGATTCCAGCCGGTTGACGCGGCGGACGATGCCCTTCCGGTCGATTTCCATGTACCCGATGGGCGCGGTCTCAAACAGATCTACGGAAAGCTCGCTGTAGGAAGGGTCTTCCGTTGGCGGCTCGGCCGTTGGGCCGCGCTGGCGCAGGCGTAGCCAGATGAGCACGGCCACGGCCAACAGAACTGACAAGAGAAGCATTCGTCAAACTATCGTCCAAATGTCCTAAATCCTTTAGGCATAGTAAATTAACTCCACGGAGGGCTACCCAAGACCCCGCCGGAGGAGAGCATGTCTCGGAGTTTTAGCCGGCGGAGCGGGTTAGCCGGCGGGCGCTAATCGGCGATCAGGTGAATGGCTCCGATTCCACCTTCGATATCCAGGTGGATGTTCGCGTTTGCCCGGCCGTAGGCGTCGTTGACATAACGGCCATCCCGTTTTTCAAGACCACTGACCTGGATGTCGCCAATGCCGCCCTTCACGTCGGCCTCAATTCCCGTTCCGCGGGGCAGATAGACCGTCGCTTCCCCGATTCCGCCGTGAATGTGCACCGAATAATCTTGTTTGGGCTGGCCGCGCAAGTCCATTTTCAGCTCGCCCACGCCCATTTCGATATTCACGCGCCGCAACGTAAGGTCCTCCAGATCCAGGTGCGATTCGCCCGCGCCGCATTTCACGTCAATATCCAGCGGCTTGTGATCGTTGAAACTGAGGTCCCACTCGTATCGGCGGGTGGATCCGCCCACATGGCCTGGCTCTTCCACTTCCAGATGACCGCGGAAACCGCCGGTATTGTAAGAGATTTCCGGACGCAGCCGCAGCCGGTTGTAGGTGAAGCGGCCATCCATCAAGTTGTCCGAGCCGCCGTGGACGCGCAACTCTCCGGCTCCCATTCTTAAGTCGACGCGAACCTCCTCGGACTGATCCAAGGGGATGCTGCGTGTTTCGGTGCGTTCGGGGCCCGGGGGACCAAAGTCCGGACCGCAGGAGATTAATAGAATCGAGCCGGCGGCCAGAGCGCAAAGCCCGCTCGAGGCGCGCGCGGGCGCCAGAAATTTGGAGCCAATCAACATTGGTTGAACACCCTAATCCAGCATACGTACAATGGCGTGGTGTATGTTCACAAAATTTGCGGATTGGCGAGACTCTCTAAGGTCGTTTCCTTAGGCAGATCAGCCCGAAGTCCCACCTCCGCTGCCATTCTTGCCTTAGTACATTTCAATGTGGACGTTCGGTTGTTACACTAGGTCATCGTGAGTTCCAGTTCTATAGCCTGCTTGTATTGCAGGAAGAGTATCGGTCCGCTGCGCCGGATGCGGGACCGGAACTTTTGCTCCGCCCAACATCGCCAGAAATATCGTCAAAGCTCCGCCCGCGCAATTCGCGAGGCCGAGGATTTGTACGGGTATGAAGTCGCCGTCAATTCCGATGAGAAAGAGTATAAACCGGATCGGCGCGCCGGCCTGGGAACCACGATTTTTGTCGGTATTACCGCAGTAGTATTGGTGCTGGCGCTCTCGCGCATTCCGTCAGCTGGCCACGCCCCGAAGGGAGTTTCCGCGCTCCCCGATACAAATCCGCACGCCAACCAGGGCGTCGGGTTCGGGCAAGTGCTAGGGAATCTCATCCAGGCTCAAACGGCTTCCACCTTACGCGACGATTTCCATTCGGGGCTGGGCGGATGGGAAGGGCTAAGGTCGATCGGTTCGGACTGGAAGGTCGAATCGGGTGACGTCCGCCCGGCGTCCTTGCGGCTGTGGAAACCTTCCACATCGCTTTCCAATTACGAATTCGAGTTCCTGGGCCAGATCGACCGCAAGAGCGTGGACTGGGCTTTTCGCGCCGCGGACCTGCATAATTACTACGGCACCAAGCTGGTGATTACCGGACCCGGGCCGCTGCCCAACGCCGGCCTGGTTCGCTTCGTTGTGCTGGACGGGCGGGAGCGCGAGCGCGTGGAGTTGCCGCTTCCTTTGACGCTCCAACGCGGTGTCGACTATAAAGTCCGCATGAGCGTACGCGGGAACCATTTCCTGACCTCGGTGAATGGGCAGTTGATCAGCTCCTGGATGGACAGCCGGATCAGCCGCGGGGGCGTCGGGTTCTTCTCCGACGATGGCGAAGAGGCGATGCTCAAGTGGGTGAGCGTGTCGGACCGCGACAGTTTCCTGGCCCGCATGGCCTCGCACTTCTCGCTGATCACGCTTCCCACGGCGGTCGCGGCCGCCCGGTAAGGTAAGAGTCGAGGGGCCGCTCGCATCGGGGGCCTGTCCGGGTGTCGATCGTCCAACTCCCCTTGACAGAGGCTCGCCACCAGAATCGCCGATGCGACGTACCTATTGCAGCGTAGGCGCTCGGCCGATTCTCAGCCTGATAGTCTATTGATATAGTCGAAACGGAATTGTTGCATGTGTAGTTGCCGTCGTGGTTGGTTCGTCCTGGCAGCCCTGTCACTGGGCGCTTCATCAGCCGTCCTAGGAGCCGACTCCAAACAAGCGGAGAAGTCCTATAAGGAGGGCCTGCGCCTGGAAGAGGCTAGCCAGTGGCGGGAAGCCGAGGCTGCCTACTCGGAGGCCATTCAAGCCGCACCGGACACAGCCGAGTATTTCTTTCATCGCGGGCGCGTGCGTTTTTTCATGACTGAGTACCCGCAGGCGATCGAGGACTTGAACACGGCCACGCGCCTGGAACCTAAAGACGGCGATGCGTACCTGCTGCTCGCCGACATCGACGACCGCATGCGAAATCCCGCCAAGGCCGTGGTCGACTACACGCGCGCCATCGAATCGGGCCTGGACTCGGCGGCGGTATACAACGGCCGCGCGGCTGCCCATGCGGCGCTGCGCGAACTCGACGCCGCCGTGGCGGATTACACCGCTGGAATTAAGCTGCGGCTGGATAACCCCGAGCCCATCCGGCGGCGCGGGGATCTTTACGCCGCGATGGGCCACTATCGCGACGCGATCGAGGACTACGACCAGAGCATCAGCCTGAAGGCCGACAACCCCGACGCTCTGCGGGGCCGCGGTTTTGCCTGGGGGCAGCTCGGCGAGTACCAGCGCGCGATCCAGGATTTCGATCAGGTGCTGGCACTCGATCCTAATGATGGCAGGGCCTTCACGCTGCGCGGCGCGGCGTACTTCCGTTTGGACGATAACCAGCGCGCCGTGGCCGATTTCACCGCCGCGTTGAAGTTCCTGCCGGACGAGGTCTATTTGTACCTGGCGCGCTCGGCGGCGCTGGTGAAACTGGACCGGAATGCCGAAGCGTTGGCCGATCGTGAGCAGGCCGTGAAGCTGGCGCCGAACTCAGCCGAAGTTTACCTGGCCCGCGGCGGTTCCTATCACGAGATGGGCCAGCACGAGAAAGGGCTGGCGGACCGCACCAAGGCCATCGAGTTGAACCCGCAGCTTCCAGAAGCCTGGTACGCGCGCGGCAGCGCCTATTATCTGCTGGGGGATTATGCGAAGGCGCAATCCGACCTCGCGCAGGCGCTGCGCTTGCGGCCGGACTATAAGGAAGCGGCCGATGTATTCGCGAAAGCGCAGCAGCGCATTGAGGAACAGCGCGCCGGAGTGAGGCAAGCAGTGAAGCAGGCCGAAACCGGGAGTGCGGTCGCCCCGGCTGCACCTCCCGCCACGGTCGCCAGCAGCACGCAACCGGTGCTTCCCGCTCCGCCGAAGCCCGTTACGCCCCCTGTTCTGATGCCCGCTCCCGCACCGGTGGCGAAGCCGGTGGTGCAAGTCCCCGGGCCGGCTCCGGCTAAGCCAGAGAAACCTGCCGGCACGGCCCAGGAGCACGAGGCGCGCGGGCGCGCGCTAATTCAATCCGGAAAATTCGCCGAGGCGGTCGCGGAGTTAAGCCAGGCGATCCAGCTTGACCCGAAGTCCGCACACGCCTACAACGCGCGTGGGTACGCTTATCTGCGCCAGCGCGATTTCGAGCGCGCTCTCGCCGATCTCAACGCTGCGATTGGCCTGCAGCCCAACTACGCCAATGCCTATCTGAACCGCGCCTCGACGCGCAAAGCTCTGGGAGACGCAGCGGGAGCGGCGGCCGATCTCAAGGCCGCGCGATAAACGCCGTGTTGCTTGCTCGGACGCGTGCGCCAATGGCAGCACGCTCCACTCGTCACGATGGCGCGGGAGAATCCTCCGCGTTCCGTGGAGGATGGGCGCGCTCAATGCGCGTGGCCTTGCGCCGGCCCGTGCGGTGCGGCAGCACCCACTCCCACACGGCCGTGGCTCAATCGGTCAGCGCGGCGTTTAAAGACCCCTGGCGGTAGCCTTCCAGATCGATCGTCACGTAATGGAAGCCCAGCGGCTTGAAGATGGCGACGAATCGTTGGGCCATTTCGGAATTGAGGGCGCTCGCGAGTTCATCCTTCGCGATTTCGATGCGGACCAGTTTGCCGTGGAACCGCACGCGGAACTGGCGGAAGCCGAGCTGGCGCAGGGCTTCTTCGCCGCGTTCGACGGTCTTGACGTTTTCTAGGGTCACAGGAGTTCCGTAAGGGATGCGCGAGCTGAGGCACGCCGCCGCCGGGCGATCCCATGTGGAGAGACCGCTCAGGCGCGAAAGCTCGCGGATTTCGGCCTTGGTCAGCCCGGCGTCCACCAGCGGCGCTTCGGCCTGATGGAGTTTCGCCGCGCGCTGGCCGGGACGGTAATCGCCCAGGTCGTCGACGTTCACGCCGTAGGCGATATGCTCGATGCCACGCTCGCGCGCCATCGCCTCCAGGCGCGTGAAGAGCTCGTCCTTGCAATGGAAGCAGCGGTTGGCGTCGTTGCGCAGGTAATCCGGATTATCGAATTCGCGCGTCTCGATATATTCGTGGCGGAAGCCGCACTCGCGCGCGAATGCCGCGGCGTCACGTTTGTGCGATTCGGGGATGGAAGCGGAGTCGGCGGTGACCGCCAGCGCGCTATCGCCCAGCACGCGATGCGCGGCCCATGCCAGATAAGCCGAATCGGCGCCGCCCGAATACGCGACGATCAAGCGCCGTGTCGCCTTCAGAATCGAGAACAGCCGCTCTTGTTTGGCCTTCAAAATTCCCAAGTCGGGTTTGGGCGCGGCTGCCAGTTTGACCAGACCCGCCATACCATCCAGTATAACGGCCCCCGACAACCGCGCCGCATCGCTAAGGTTCCACAAGCCCACGGCTCTAAAACAATTCCGGGGCGCAATGACACTTGTGAGAACAGCCCGGTTCTGGTTTGATAGAGAACTGGGAATTGCTTCAGAGTTAAAATCCGTGAAGTTCGAAATTGAAATCAAACTGC
>JASIGB010000007.1:0-5572 GCA_030045355.1 Bryobacteraceae bacterium | reverse complement strand
GGTGCAGGGAAAAATAGTCGTTGGGAATCCGCGCATCGATGGCGCAGTTGAACAGGCGCTCGATGTCCGAGCCGGCGATCTCATCGCGCCGGTCGATGCGGTTCATCAGGATTTGAAAACGTTCCTTGGGGAAGCCCAGATGATCGAGCAGGTTCACGGCCTTGCGCGCCAAGTGCAGGCTGGGCAGCTCGGGCGTGGAGACCAGATAGGCGCGGTCGCATTCGGAAATGGTCATCAGGCTCAGACGCTGAAAAACCACCGGCAGGTCGATCACGGCCCAGTCGTAGTGCAGACGCGCGTATTCCAGCACCGCGTGCAGCCGCGCGCCGTCGATGGCGCCGGCATAGGGAGCTTCCGGCGCCGCTAAAACCTCCACGCCATCCGACACCGCGACACACTCCCCCCAGCCGCCCTCCTCCAGCCGCTCGGCGGCATCCAGCGCGTCGAGCAGGCTCTTGGTGTTGCTGAGCTTCAAATAAAAGCCGATCATGCCGCCCATCAGGTCGAAGTCCGCCAACAGCACGCGTTCGGCGCCGGCGCGGCGCAGAGCGAACGCGGCTTGGGCGGCCAGCGTCGAGGCCCCCGAACCGGGCTTCGCGCTGGTGAATGCCACGATCGAGCCGGGTTCGGTTTCTTCGGCGGGAGCGGGCTCCAGCAGCCGGTGCAGCCGCGCCACGGCGTCGTTTTGGGTCTGCGCATCGAAGGGCGCGTAGAGAAATTCGCTCGCGCCGCTGCGCAGGCTGCGCAAGATCGCGTCCGAGTCGTTGCGGACGTGCAAACCAACCACATGCACCCGCAGGCCGAGCGAGGAAACGCTGCGGGTCAGCTCGCAGGCCTGCTCCAGGTCGCTCGCCAGGTCGAGCAGGATCACGTCCGGCTTGGTCTGGCGCACCCGCATCTCCAGGGTCGCTACCGCCGGATAGGACTTGAACTCCGAGAGAATCTGGAACGAACGGCTGCGCTCCAGCGCCGCGCCGAGTTGGCCGGCGAGCTCGCGGTCGGCTATCACCGCGAGCGCGGTCAGAACCGGTGCGCGGCCCGTCATGGCGTTTGCCTGCCCTTTCTCATTGCGGCGGATCCCACTTCCTCCAGCTCCTACTTCGATTTGCCGTTGCCCGCCGGAAACGCGTTCGTCGTTCCGGGCGCCAGCGGAACCAGGAACGGCCGCGGCATGTTGATCGAAGGTTTGGCCTCGCCCGCTTCAAGCGGCATGGTGATTTCCGGCGTGACCATCACCACCAACTCCGTATTGCTGGTATCGAACGATTTGCTCTTGAACAGATTTCCCAGGATGGGCAAGTTGGAAAGCACGGGAATCCTGGCCAGCGTCTCGGTGACCTGCCGGTCGATCAAGCCCGCGATGACGAAACTTTGCCCTTCGCCCAGCTCGATATTGGTCTCCATCTTGCGCGAAGACAGCGCGGGAATCGTGTACCCGTTGAATGACAGCGCGTTGGTGTAGTCCAGCGCCGAGACTTCCGGCTTGACATGCAGCCGGATGTCGTTGTGCGAGGTGATATTGGGCGTAAAACTCAACCGCACGCCGTATTCCCGGAACTGGATGGTGACCACGCCCGAGTTGGCGCCCCCCTGCAAAACCGGAATGGGAAATTCGCCGCCCACCAGAAAGCTCGCCTCTTTGCCGTCGCTGGTGACCAGCGTGGGCTCGTCCAAGGTCTGCAAAATATTCTTTTGTTCCAGGGCCTGGATGAAGGCCCCCAGGTTGAGATCCGGACGGAAGGCGAAGATGTTGAGGGCGTTGGAAATCGTGAACGTGGAGTTGCCGACGGTTCCGCCCGAGCCGGTGATCGAGGCGGGCGTCGTGGAGGAGGCTTGGCCCGTGGTCACGCTCCCGACGGTGTTGGTGGCGCCCGTAGAAACCAGGTTTACGGCGAACTGATTGGATAGCGAGCGATCCAGCTCGGCGAACTTGATGCGCAGCACAATCTGTTTCTCGACCGGCGGATCGGCGATTCTCAGATCGTTCACGATGGTTTTGCCGAACGAAGTCGCCAGTGCCGTCACCCGGTCGGCAACATCTTTGCTCGACACCCGGCCGGTCAGCGATAGCGAATCGCGCGAGGACTGCACGTGGATGTCCTCGGAGGGAAAGGTATCCCGGATGAGGCGGCGCAAGGGCTCGAGATTCTGTTCGACGGTGATGTTATAGAAGTTGCGCTGTCCCTCCTTGCTCCACACGACCAGAGTTACGGTGCCGAAACCCTTGCCGTGCACCAGAATTTCACGCCCGGTTACGGGCGAAGCATCGGCGATATCGGCGTTGCTGGTCGAAATCCGGGAGATGTCGGCCGGATAGTCGATGACAATGCTTTTGCCCACTGTCAGGCGAATGTCTTCCGGTCCTCCTTGGGCAAAGACCAAGGCGGCGGTGCTCCAGGCCAAGGCGGCTGCGCCCCAGGCCAGGACGCCCCACAGAATATGCAGACGTTTCAGGATTCGCATGATTACTTTCCGCCTCCGCTGGTTCCCACCACTTCCACGCTCTTCTGCGTACCGCGAATCACCACGATCTGATCGGGTGGCGGAGGCGGCGGCGGGGGAGCGGCGGCCACCACAACGGGCCGCGGCCGCGGCCGGGGATTCTCCGGCTTTTTGCGCTCCGCGCGTTCGCCGTACAGCTCCGCGACGTCTTGGCCGGGGGTCTTCGTGATGGTTTCATCGCTGCCGTTGCGCAGCACCATTTGAATGCGCGTATCGGAGCTGGCGAGCGTCAGCGTTTCCGCCTGCTCGGGAGTTCCTAAAAGCGTGACCGTCTGGGCCGGCATGGCCTGCCCGCGCGCATCCGGCTGCATCACCGTGCCCGCCGAAAGCACCAGCATGTTCTGGAGTTGCGTGGGCGTCGCGGTCACCGACACGTCGGAGTTGGGCGGATGTCCGGTTACCAGCACGTCCACGCGCATGCCCGGCAAGACGAATCCGGAGATCCCCGTCACGTCGTTGACCCGCACCGTCACCGCGCGCATCCCCACCGGAATCACCGGCGCGAGGCCCAGTCCGCTGCCGCGCGCCGCCAGCCGTCCTTCGAGCACCGGCTCGTCCATCAGGATGTTGCTGATCACCGGCCGGTCGAGCACTTCCTCGGGCTTGGAGAACGCGCCCTTGGGGAACGCCGCTGCCGGGAGCTTACCGATCTTGATATCGGCCGGTTTGATGGTGGTCCCGACCGAAAGCGGCCGCACCGCCAGCACGACGTCGCGCAAATCGGTGGGCTCCGCCTTCTTGGGGCTGCCGGCGCGAGCCGTCATCTGGTAAAACACGCTCGAGATCACCAGCGCGAACAACAGACTCACGCCCAGTACCGTCAGAAATCTACGATCCATATCCCTTTCTCCCGCCTTCGGTCGTCCACTTCCAATGCCAGCGGAAATCTGCCTCGCCCGCCTTCGCTGGCTGCCTCATGGTGTTGCTACCAGGCTCAACCACACTCCGGCCGCAATCGCCGGTGCATAGGGAATCGTCTCCGCGCGGCGCCTGGCCTGGGAACCTTCGCCCGGCGCTGAGCGGCGCCACCACAGCTCCCGCACCGCTCCGGCGGCGATCACCGCCACAGCCAGGAGCCCGCCACATCCGGCCGTCCACAACGCCGCGATCAGTAGGCGCTTGGCTCCGAGCAGCGCCCCGAATCCGGCCATCAGCTTCACGTCTCCTCCGCCCATCCCGCCCAGCAAATAAAAGATCAGGAACACTCCCGCTCCCATCACCGTGCCGAGCAGTGCTGCACCCAGCCCCTGCCAGCCGTGCTCGACGGTCTGCAACGCCAAGCCGCCGGCAAAGGCCGAAATGGGAATCCAATTGGCGATCTGGCGCCGCCGCAAATCGTCCACACACGCCGCGATACCAACGCCTCCGGCCAGCAGCGCTTGAGCGGTCACCGTGCTTCTCCCGTCATCGTGCTTCTCCCGTCACCGTCCGGCCCCTTTGCTGCAGTTCTTCGCGCGCGCCGCTCCCGGACCCAGCGCCGGCACCGCGTCTGCGGACTTCATCGCCGCCTCGCCGAATCCCTCCGCTCCGAACAGCAAAGGCGCGAGAAAACCAGCCTGCAGCGCAAACTCCGCCAGCGCCTTGCCGCTCGGCAGGCGCCAGTTGGCCGAATCCAGCCACTCCATCGGAATGTCTGCCGGAATGTCTGCCGGTATATCCGCTGGAATATCTGCCGGCACGTGCGCCATGTTCAGGTTCGCCGTCATGGTCTTGGATACCTCTACCGCCAGTTCCCCGGCGCTGGGTTTGCCCGCACCGGCGCGGTTTCCAACACTCCGGGCCACTGACCCGGACGGGTTCCGATTGCTTCTCATGCCGATCGTTCTCCCTGACTACTAGCTTCGGCAAATTGGGAGGTTTTCATTAGCCTGCGCGTAACGTTTTCTTTAGTACGCGCGTCCACCAGAACCGCGTTGAAGCACTTAATTCCTCACAGTGGGCACACTTACCCGCTCGAACAGTAGCGCCTGGCCGTCATCGGCCACCATTCGCCACTCCCGGTCCAGCTTCAGAATCGATGCCAGCGGCCAATTCACCGGCAACAACGCGACGGTGAAGCCCCTCCGCGCCAGGATCTGCTTCCAGCCATAACTGGCGTTTAGCAACTCGATGTACTCCTGGCCCATCTGCTGGCCGTAGAAATCGCTGCGGCCGTCCACGTACACCTTTTGCCGCGGATAGAAGTGATAAATGATGTAGTCGCCCCATTGGTCCGGGGTCAGCAGGCGGCCCGACGCAATCAGGTCCGCATGCCGCGAGACCATCGCCGTGGGAAACATCACGCTGGGGAAATCGCGGGGCCATTGCCCCGCCCATGGCGACGACGCGCCCGTCGCGGCCAAGGCCGCAATCAGCAGCGCCGGCCAGAGACTGGTGCGGCGAAAACCGGCCGCTAAGTCCGCGCCCAGTTCATACAAGATGCGCGCGGCCGCGGTCTTTTTCGCGCCGGCGACCGCGGACTCCCAGCCGTCGCTGATCAGACCGGCGATGAGCGGTGCGGCCACCATGGCATAGAGTGGAGCGTGCCGCACGCTGGTCAAAGACGAATGTGCCAGGAACAGCACCCATAAGGCCTCCACCAGCATGCGCCGGCGCAGTAAGTAACCGGTGGCGATCAGACCCGCCACCAGCAAGGCCTCGAACTGGAGCTGGCCTTCGGAGCGAAAGGTGGGCGCTTGAAACTCCTGCACGATGTCCCGGATCCAATCGGCCCGCAGGTACTGCCAGATGTGGACGTGCAACTGGACGCCGTAGGGGTTCGCGAGCGAAGCGGCCGAGCAGCCGGCCAGCAGCGCCCCATAGCGGCGGATTTCACTCCGCCGCGTTTTCCCGAGAGCCGCTTCGATGACGCACGCCGCGACCAACAGCGCCACGCACGCCAGAAAAATGACGAACCCGCCGTGCAGATTCGTCCACAGCGCGGTCATCGGAACCAGCGCCCACAGCCAGGCCGTGCGCTTCCGCCGGTCGGCTTCCAGGATCCACAGGCTGAGGGGCAGCAGCAGCGTGAACAGGTGCGGACGCGCTAGAAAATGCATCGAAGAGGCGCCCACCGAGAGCAGCGTCGTGA
>JASIGB010000617.1:0-4910 GCA_030045355.1 Bryobacteraceae bacterium | reverse complement strand
CGCTGAACAGGAACGTCTCCTGCGGGACGAACCCGACCTGGTGGCGTAGCCATTCGGGATCGAGATCGCGCAGATCCACTCCGTCCAGATACACCGCTCCGCGCGTCGGATCCATCAGACGTGGAATCAAATTCACCAAGGTGCTCTTCCCGCTGCCGGTGTGGCCGACGATGGCGACCGTCGCGCCCGCGGGAATGTCGAGCGAGATGTTTCGGAGCGCATAACCGGCGGGGTATTTCATTTCGACGTTGTCGAAACGGAGGAAACCAAGAATGGGAGACGAGGGAGACAAGGAATACGAGGGGCGTTGTCCAATGCTGGGGTGCTCGTGCATGAGTTCCATGATGCGATTCCAGGACGCCGTGCCCCGTTGCATCAGGTTCACCACCCAGCCCAGCGCAATCATGGGCCAGATCAACATGCCCATATAGGTGTTGAACATCACGAAACTGCCGATCGAAATGCGGTGCAGAAGCAACTGATAGCCCCCGGCCAGCAGCACTATCAAAAAGCCCATCCCGATGAAGGCTTGCAGCAGCGGCATGAAGAACGCCGAAAGCCGGGCGAGCCCGATGTTCTGCGCCACGTAATCGCGGTTCAGCCGCTCGAACTTGCGGATCTCGGGCTTCTCCTGCGCATAGGCGCGAACGACGCGCACGCCGGAAAAGTTTTCCTGCACGCGGCTGCTGATGTCGGAGAACATTTTCTGGATCTTTTCGAAACGATCGTGAATGCGCCGCCCGAAAAGAATGACGGCCGCGCTCACCAGCGGCGCGGGAATCAGGCAAAACAATGTCAGCCGCCAATCCACACGCCACATGATGCCGATCAGGAACACGGCGGTGAAAAACGTCTCGGTGAAATACATGATGCCCGGGCCCAGCATCATGCGCACCGCGTTCAGATCGTTGGTCGAGCGCGCCATGATGTCGCCAGTGCGGTAGCGCGCGTAAAAATCCTGCGAGAGCCGCACCAGGTGTGAGAACAGATCGTTGCGCAGATCGAACTCGATATCGCGCGAGATGCCGATGAGAATCACGCGCATCCAGTATTGAAAGAGGCCCTTTACCAGTGAGATCACGACCACCAGGGCCGCGAATTCGAAAACCAAGGAGAGCCGGAAGCCCTTCATCAGCGAGTCGATTCCGCTGCGGATGGCTAGCGGCAGCACGGCTTTCAGAAAATCGTTCACCAGCAGCGCACCCATTCCGAGCGCGATGCCGCGCCGGTAACGCCACAGATACGGCCACGCGGATTTGACGATCGCCTTGGCTCTCATGCAAAAATCATAAGCCGAACGGGTTTCCCGAACAGTTTCCCCGGCAGTTTCAAAGCCGCAGCCATCCGGCCACGGTCTTTAACCATTCCAGCAGAAAAGTCTTGCGGCCTTCGCGGTTCTTCCACCAGCCGCTCGGGCTGAAGTATTCGTCCGGCGCGGCCACCATGTGGATTTCGATGCCCTGGGCCTCGGCGCGCAGAATGTTCCCGGCGCGCCGCGTGTGATAATCGCTGGTCACGACGTCCACGCTGTGCACGTGCCGCTGGCGCAGCGCCGCGACAATCACCGCCGCTTCGTCGCGCGTCGACCGGGCCTCGTGCGGCAGGCGGATGAAATCCGATTGCGGATAGCCGTGCCGCACCGCGAACTGGATCGCCAGGTCGCATTCGTACATGCCGTAAGCGCCGGAGGGCCCGCTGATCAGTGCTTGAGGCGCATATCCACGACGCACCAGGTCGGCCCCAGTGAGAATCCGGTTCCCGGTAAAATCGCCCGCCAGCACCACGATCAGATCGGCGTGAACGGGCGGCGACGCGCGCACCAGATACCCGCCCAAGCCGGCAAGCCACAAGCGGCTGGTCAGGATCGCCAGCGCGGCCAACGCGCACAGACCTAGTATCCAACGCCCGGCGTGCCGGCGATGCGCCCGATAGTTATTTGTCTTCAGAGGAGGTCTTTTGGTCCAGATGACCCACCGACTTCAGCCGTTGGAACATGCGCTCCACTTCAGCTTCGTCGTCGGGAAGCAGGAGCGGGTAGCGCGGCGGAGCCATCTGCTTCTTGGCCACGGCGCCGACGCTCGCTTCGCCCCAAAATTGGCGATAAGGCACGCCGTCGATCAATGCTTCCCGCGCATGCCGGCGCAAACTGCGCAGCAAGCCGCCCGATGAGTTCGGGTCACCTGGATAGACCACCAGAATGCGGGTCTTGTCGGCTAGCGTGAGCTTGACCATCAGAGGAAGGTTGGAACTGCGATCCAGCCGCCGGATGTGCCGCCAGGGAATGGCATGATTGCCGATCTTCACGTGACTCTCGTAAATTTCAACCGGGGGGCGCGCCGCCAGATACAACACTACCAGGGCGCTTGCCAGGAACAACCCGGTGGCGATCCAGCACACCGGCCACTGCCAGGCGAACCAGAACGAGAATCCGGTGAGCGCCAGTGCCGTCAAACCGGCCCAAAAGAAGTAGCTCGGCACTCGATAACGCGTGATCGGCGCTGGCACTCTTTCAGACTACTCCGCTCGGTCGCGCACGTCAATGAGCGGTTTGCCTAAACATCGCGATCCCTCTCCAGACGTAGTGCGCTCCGCTGACAATTGTCCCAAGCACCATTAAATAAAGGGCTAGAGTGACTGGAGCCGGAATACCGGCGCGCGCTCCCATGACCACGAGCGCCGCTGCGATCTGAAAAAAGGTACTAATCTTGCCCCACGCCGAAGGCGGAAATTTTCGCAGCGTAGTGAACGCCAGTCCGTAAGCCGCCATGGTGAGGATCAGGATGTCGCGGCCGAACACAAGCGCCACCATCCACCACGGGATCGCACCGGCCACGCCCAGGCAAATGTAGATCACGCTCAGCAGAATCTTGTCCGCGACGGGATCGAAGTACGCACCCACGCGCGTGGATTCACCGTAGCGCCGCGCCAGATATCCGTCGATCACATCCGTGAAACCGGCCGCGAACAGCAAGACGATCGCGCGGCTGTTATGGTTGTGCAGAATATCAAACGCAATGAACGGCGCCAGCATCAAGCGCGCGAGCGTAACGAGGTTCGGAAGGTTGAACAAGAATCAGGATACTAGCGCGTGCGCGACGCGAGTAGCCAACTGATCGAAGCTCAGAATCTCATACAACGACGGGTCGGACATGATGCGCGCCACCAGCGCCGTGTGCATGGCATGCCCGGCGCGCTCGGCGATGACGTGACCAAGCAGCGGCTTTCCGATCAGCGCCAGATCGCCGATCAGGTCGAGCGCTTTGTGCCGGCAGCATTCGTCGCGGAAGCGCAGCCCTTCGGGATTTTCCACCGTCTGGCGATTGAAACACACCGCGTTTTCGAGCGCCGCGCCACGAATCAATCCCATGTCGCGCATTTGATCCAGCTCATGGGCGAACCCGAAGGTGCGCGCCGGCGCGATCTCCTGCGCATAGCGCTCGGGAGTCACTTCCATGTCGAGCGTTTGCTTGCCGATGAGCGGATGATCGTAAAAGACGTCGCAGGTGAGCAGAAAACGGTCCGAAGGGAGAATCGTGATGCGCTTCGATCCGGCTTCCACGGTCACCGGACGACGGATGCGGAGGAAGCGTTTCGGCCGGCGGTAGGATTTCAGTCCGGCGGCATGCAACAGATCCACGTAGGGCGAGCCGCTGCCGTCCAAGATGGGAACTTCCAGGTTGTCGATCTCGACATACGCGTTGTCGACGCCCATGCTGTAGAACACGCTGAGCAGATGTTCGGTGGTGGAGATCAGCACGCCCTGCCGCATCAGGCTGGTGGCGTAGCTCACGCGCGCCACATATCGCCAGCTCGCCGGGACGTGGAAATTATCGAGATCCGTGCGGAGAAAGACGATGCCCGTAGATGGCGGCGCGGGAAGAATTCGGATGGAGACAGTAACGCCGCTGTGAAGTCCGACTCCTTTGGCCTCAACGGGCCTCTGAACGGTCGTCTCAAACCGCAATGCGGCTTCCCCAGGAACTCTTCGCTCGCTCGATTCCCACGCTATCAATCCAAATGGATCTTTCATTTTACAAGAGACTAACCCTAGCGGCTAGATGTTTGATTCAAAAAGCTTTGTAAAGTTTGTTGTGTGGCAAAAATACCACAATAGCTAATTCAATCTGTGGCCGAATCAGGTCGAAAAACTTTCCGGGTATCACCGGGGTTGCAACTGGTGACTTGCGACCGTTCGCGTTCATTCTTGCTACGAGCGCCGTGATCCTCACGCTGGCCGCCATCGAAGTTGCCGGCGCCGTTCGCGATTCGCAGATCAACGACGAAGGCGCGCACCTGGTGTCGGGCTATTGCGAATGGACCCTGCGTGACTTCCGGCTGGACCCCGATTATCCGCCACTCGCCAAACTTTTGCAAAGCCTGCCACTGCTGTGTCTGCGCCCTGCTTACCAGCCTCCGCAACGCGATTGGGCTCGCTCTGACGAATTCGCGCTAGGCCGAGATTTTCTTTACCACGATGGTGTGTCATGGCGTCCGCTGCTGCTGTCTGCTCGGTTGGTCACGGTTGCATTCACCGTCGCCCTCGCGCTCCTGGTGGCCTGGTGGACGCGTCGACGCTATGGCGCGGCGGCGGCGCTGATCGCTGTTGTCTTGCTGGCTTTCGATCCCACCGTGCTCGCGCACGGCCACTTTGCGACGTCGGATGTGCCGGTGACCTTCTTTGTGTTCGCTGCCTGGATCGCCTTCGACGCTTGGCTCCGGCGGCCATCCACCGGAATGCTGCTTGCCGCGGGTGTGCTGGCAGGGCTTGCGGTGGGCACGAAATACAGCGCGGTGATCCTGATCGCGATTTTTCCCGCCGCCTGGTTGTCAGCACACAGAGGCGCGGGCGCACCTCAGTACGGAAAAGTAAGCTCGCCCGCGCCTTCGTTGTGGGCGACTGACTTAGAAGC
>JASIGB010000616.1:0-5118 GCA_030045355.1 Bryobacteraceae bacterium | reverse complement strand
ATCCCTTCATCATCCTCACTGCCCTGCCCGGCGCGATGGCCGGAATTCTCTGGATGCTCTTCGTTACCGGCACCACGCTCAGCGTCCCTTCGCTGATGGGCGCCATCATGTGCATCGGCGTCGCGACGGCGAATAGCATCCTGATGGTCACCTTCGCCAACGACGAACGCGCGGGCGGCGTTCCAGCTCGCGCCGCGATGCTCTCGGCCGGCCAGGCGCGCATGCGGCCGGTTCTCATGACCGCGACCGCCATGATCCTCGGCATGCTTCCCATGGCGCTCGGCTTGGGCGAAGGCGGCGAACAGAATGCGCCTCTCGGCCGCGCCGTCATTGGCGGTCTAATGTTCGCCACCGTCACCACATTGTTTGTCGTGCCCATCATTTATACATATCTACGCAAGCAGCCGCCGGTCGATTATCACCAGAGATTGCTCGAGCGCGAGCGGGAAGTTCTCTGATGCCCCGCACCGAACCCGATCCCCAAACGTCGGAGACCGTCGAAGAGCGCCTGCGCCGCGAAAACTGGGAGCTCCGGCGCCAGCTCGAAGAACTGAAGGGCCCCGGTCACGGTGGTCCGCCGCGCCAGCTCTGGCATCCTTCGTCCACCGCCATCTGGGCCATCTTCCTCGCGGCGGTCGTGCTGGTCGCGATCGCATTTTTCGCCGGCTATGTCCCGCTCGAAAAACGGCGCACTGTGATCGCCGATGAAGCTAAAGAACAACAGGATGCCTTGCCGCGCGTGCAAGTGATGAAAGTGGGACGGTCCACGCGCCAGGCCGGCCTGCGTCTGCCCGGCAACATCCAGCCCATCACCGAAGCGCCGGTTTTGGCTCGCGCCGACGGATACATCGCCAAGCGCCTGGTCGACATCGGCGACCGCGTGAAAACCGGCCAGACGCTCGCTGAAATCGACGCGCCGGAACTGACCGATCAGGTCGCGCAGGCCAAAGCCACCGTGCGCCAGGCTGAAGCCGCGCTGCAACAAGCGACCGCGAACGTGCAGCAAGGCAAAACCGATATGGAGCTGGCGCGCGTGATGGCTCGCCGCTCGGAGCAACTGGTCGCCAAAGGCGCCGTTTCCAAGCAAGACGACGATCAGGCGCAGGCGCAATACAATTCCAAGCTCGCGGCACTGGACGCGCTGGAGCGTGCCATCGACGTCCAGCGCGCCAATATCATCGCCGCGCAATCGAATCTCGGCCGGCTCGAAAAGATGCAAAGCTATTTGGTCGTTCAGGCGCCGTTCGATGGCGTCATCACCCTGCGCAACGTCGACGTCGGCGCCTTGGTCAACTCCGGCAGCACACTGCTCTATCGCATCGCGCAGATGGGCACGCTGAGAACCTACGTCAACGTTCCGCAGGCTTATGCCGATTCCATCCAGCCCGGCCAGCCCGCGGTGGTCACGGTTTCGAATTTGCCCGGCCGCGAGTTCGAGGGCGCGGTCGCCCGTAGCGCCGACGCGCTGGACCCCTCCAGCCGCACGTTGCTGGTCGAAGTCCACGTGCCCAATCCCGCGAACCTGCTGCTGCCCGGCATGTACGCGCAGGTGGAGCTGCGCAGCATCCGTTCCGATCCGCCGCTGCTGGTGCCGAGCGACGCCATGATCGTTCGCGCCGACGGCGCGCAGATCGCGGTGCTCGATTCCGCGAACATCGTGCATCTTCAAAAAATCGAAGTCGGCCGCGACTACGGCGATCGCGTCGAGGTTTTGGGCGGCCTGCGCGAAGGCGACACCATCGTTTCCAATCCGGGCGATTCGGTGCGGGACGGCGTTAGAGTAGAGGCAATTCCGGCCTCCAAAGCCAACTAACCCAGGCCATGTGGCCTTTCGAGGATTCAACTGTAGACGATGAATAAAATTTTCGCTTCTAGCGACGACGCCGTCGCGGACATCCCCGACGGCGCCACCATCATGCTCGGCGGCTTCGGCCTGGCCGGCATGCCCGAGAACCTGATTCGCGCGCTGGTGCGCAAAGGCGTCAAAGGAATTCATACCATCAGCAACAACCTGGGCGTGGATGGCGTGGGCTCCGGCGTGATGCTGGAGCAAGGCATGATCGCTTCGCACCTCGGCAGTTATGCGGGCGAAAACAAGCTGCTCGAATCGCTGGTGCTGGCAGGTAAGCTGAAACTCACACTGATCCCGCAAGGAACGCTGGCCGAGCGCATTCGCGCGGGCGGTGCGGGCATTCCAGCGTTCTACACTCCCGCGGGCGTGGGCACCGTAGTGGCCGACGGCAAGGAAGTCCGCGAGTTCGATGGCCGCGCCTATTTGCTGGAACGCGCGCTCCAGGCCGATTTCGCGCTGGTCAAGGCCTGGCGCGGCGACCGGCTGGGCAATCTGGTGTACCGGAAAACCGCGCAAAACTTCAATCCGATGATGGCTGCCGCTGCGAAGATCACCATCGCCGAAGTGGAAGAACTCGTGGAACCCGGCGCTATCGATCCCGATGATGTGCGCACGCCTGGGATTTACGTGCAACGCGTTGTCGCAGGCGAGCACTACGACAAACGCATCGAGCGGCGGACATTGAGAACTGGGGCGCGAACCGAGGCGAGGCCCGCTTGATGGACGCACGGGAACGCATCGCGCGGCGCGTGGCGCAGGAACTGCGCGACGGATACTACGTAAATCTCGGCATCGGCATTCCGACATTGGTAGCTAATTATGTGCCGGCGGGAATGGAAGTGATTCTGCAATCGGAGAACGGGATGCTCGGCGTCGGGCCTTATCCGCTGCCGGGTGAAGAGGATTGCGATTTGATCAATGCGGGCAAGGAAACTGTGACCGAGCTGCCCGGCTGCTCCTATTTCTCCAGCGCCGAATCGTTCGCCATGATCCGCGGCGGACACGTGGATTTGAGTATTCTGGGCGCGATGGAAGTGGATCGTGAAGGCAACCTCGCCAACTGGATGGTCCCCGGAAAAATGGTCAAAGGCATGGGCGGCGCGATGGACCTGGTGGCCAGCGCGCGCCGCGTGATCGTTGCGATGGAACACGCCACCAAGACTGGGGCGCCGAAAATCGTCGAAAAATGCACGCTGCCGCTTACCGGACTGCACGTCGTCGATACCATCATCACGGAACTCGCTGTGATTCGCGTGACGCGCGATGGCCTGGTGCTCGAAGAACTCGCACCCGGCGTTAGCGCCGAACAAGTCCAAAAACTTACTGGCCCGAAGTTGACGATGCACTAGCCGCGGCGGGCTTGGGCAGGCTCGCTTTGCCGTCCAGCATGTAGACCACCAGGCGCGACGGCTGGCCTTTGGAATCCATGGGCCCAGAGCCGAAAGGATTGGTTGTGTTCGGAGGACTGCCGGCCATCGCGATGTACTGCTTGCCGTCAACCATAAACGTCATGGGAGGGCCGAGCAGCGAAAGGCCGGTCTCGATGTTCAAAAGCTGTTCGCCGTTCTCGGCGCGATAGGCGATCAGGCGCGAGTTGACGCTCACGAAAACCAGGTCCGCGGCCGAGAGCGTACCGCCCTGATTGAAGCCGGCCGAGATTCCGCGCCAGCGCTCCTTCTGCGTCACCGGATCCCATGCGATCAGAATATTGCCGTGCCCTTGTGGACCGATCGAAGGCAGAGGGTACGAAGGCGGGGGCGAGGGGAAAGCATCGTTGGCCTCGGCGTGAGCGCCTTCAGTGGGCGTGGGCGTACGCTTGAACGAATTGCCCATGTTGAATTCGCCTTTCCCCGTCGGTCCGAGTTCGGTGGATTTCGGAACGAACTTGGGATCGTTGGCCCAAAAGACGCCGGCGCCGATGGTGCTGGGAATGTACACCAGACCTGTTGTCGGATTGTAGGACCAGGGCGGCCAGACATGCCCGCCGCCGGCGCCCGGCATCACGATGATGCCGTCATCGCCATAGCGCGCTTCCGGATTGATGACCGGACGCCCGGTCTTCAGATTCACGCCCGAGGACCAGCTCACGGTGACAAATGGGTCGGCCGCGAGCAGTTCGCCGGTCAAGCGATCCAGCACGTAGAAGAATCCGTCTTTCGGCGCGTGCAGCAGTACCTTGCGCAGCTTGCCGTTGATGGGAAGATCGACAAGCATGAGATCCGCGATAGAATCCAGGTCCCAATCGTCGCCGGGGACTTCCTGGTAATACCAAACGAGCTTGCCCGTAGCGCCACGAACGGCGAGAATGCAATCGGTGAACAACGCGTCGCCTTTGCCGCGCGCCTGCTCGGTCCACGGTCCCGGCTGGCCGGTGCCGACGTATACGATGTCGGCGTCGGGATCGTACGCGATGCTGCCCCACAGTGCCCCACCACCGCCCAGCTTCCACCAATCGCCGCTCCAGGTTTTGGCGGCTTCCGCGAGTTCGGGTTGTTCGAAGGGCTTCGACGGATCGCCGGGCACGGTATAAAACTTCCAGGCGATTTTGCCGGTCTCAGCATCGACTGCCGCGAAGAATCCGCGCACGGCGTATTCGCCACCGGCCGCTCCGATGATCACCTTGCCGCCTTTGATGACGCGCGGCGCCATGGTGAAGGTGTAGGGACGGTCGATGGGAGCGACGCGCGTTTCCCAAACAATCCGGCCAGTTTTTGTATCGAGCGCGCGCATGCGGCCGTCGATCACCGGAGCGATCACCATGTTCTTATAAAGCGCGATGCCGCGATTCACCACGCCGCAACAGATGCGCGATTGCCAGATTTCCTGATTGACTTCGGGATCCGAGCGCCACAGCTCCTTGCCGCTGCGCGCATCCACGGCGTAGACGACGCTCCAGGGCGCGATGCTATAGATCACGCCGTCGTGCTCCAGCGGCGTGGCCTCCTGGTGCGTCTGCGGGCGGCCGGGCGCGGCGGGAATATCGGCGTACCAGGCGAGACCCAGGCGGCTGACGTTGCTCGCGTTGATCTGATCGAGCGGGCTGTAGCGCTGTTCGGACCAATCGATGTTGTAGCTGATCCAATCCTGGCCGCTTCGACCGGCGTTTTTGAGCGCGGCGTCGTCGATGGAGTGCGAAGGTTGTGCCGATGCGATCGCAGCAGCCGCAAGGGAGGCGGCGAGCAGTGTGAATGAACGAAGATGCATGAGTTAATGGCCCGAAATTCCGCCCCAGGGCGAATTCAAATGATAGAACGCCGCTGGGCCGA
>JASIGB010000615.1:0-4885 GCA_030045355.1 Bryobacteraceae bacterium | reverse complement strand
GGTCAGATCGCCCATCACCGGAATGGTGAGCTTCAACTGCTGGCCCTGCACCAGTTCACCGTAGGTCATGCTCTTGCCGCCGGCGGAAACGGCGCCGTCCTTGGCCGAAATCTGGTCCTTCGGGACGCTGAGCCGGTCGGAAGCCAGCTCCAGCAGCGCCTGATACGTGTACGCCGCCGCCTTGCGAATATTCGGCGTGCCGCGTCCGAGAAAATCAAACGCGCCGCTGCCGTCCGGCGTGCGATCGGTATCGCCCATGATCACGGTCGTGACGTCCTCCAGGCGCGCGTTCAGCTCTTCCGCCACGATTTGCCGGTACGCGGTAAACGTCGTGCTCTGACCGAAATCGCTCTTGCCGGTGCGAATCAGGATGGTGTTGTCGGGATGGATCTCGATCCACGAGCTGGGCAGCGTCGGGTCCAGCGTGTTCTTGTTGGTAGCCTTGACGGCCTTCCTCTTCGGAGTGGCTGCGTTGGCGGGAACGGCCGCGCCCGCAATCCCGAAGCCCACGAGCAGCGCCCCGCCGGCTTTCACCCACTCGCGCCGCGTGAGTGTCGTGCCGTAAGAGAGAGTAGCGCCGTAGACATTGACGGATTTTTCGTTCCCGATGGCCATGGCTTAGCTCCTCTCCGTCATGATTTGGCCGGCGCGGCGCACCGCGTCGATGATCGCGATATAGCTGCCGCAGCGGCACAGATGCGCCGAGGGCCCGGACGTGGTGAAAGCGGTTTTGATCTGCTCGACGGTCGGGCTGGAGTTGTGTTCCAGCAGTTCCGTGGCCTTGATCATCATGCCGTTCTGGCAGAACCCGCACAAAGGCGTCTGCTCTTCAATCCAGGCTTGCTGCACCGGGTGCAGGGTTTTCTCAGCATCCGCCTTCGACAGGTTTTTCTGCTTGGCCCAGCGCGCCGAAAGCCCTTCGAGCGTGGTAACTTCCTTGCCGGAAGCCGCCGACACAGGTGTGATGCAGGAGCGGATCTCCTTGCCGTCGAGCAGCACCGAACAGGAGCCGCATTGCGCCATTCCGCAGCCGAATTGTGGCCCGGACAGCTCGAGATCGTTTCTGAGGACGTAGAGGAGCGGCGTGTCGGCAGGCACATCGGCCTGGCGCCGCAATCCGTTGATGGTCATCGATACCATGAAAACTCCTTCCCGGATGCGCTGTCGCTGGGAACAATGGTATCAGGTTGCTTCTATTGAGCCGCGACCGTGAGGGAGCCGGTATGGTCACTCATACCGCAGCGCCACAATCGGATCGATATTCATCGCCCGCCGGGCCGGGACGTAAATCGCCAGGCTGGCCGCCGCCACCAGCGCCAGCGGAATACCGATAAACGTCGCTGGATCCGTGGCCGTAACTCCATAGACCAGCGAAGCGAGCAATCGCGCGAGGCCGTAAGCGGCCGGGAGGCCCACGGCGAGGCCGGCCGCGATCAGCAGCAGCCCGCGCCCGAAGATGGCGGTCAATATGTTCCCGCGGGCCGCGCCCATGGCCATGCGGATACCGATGTCGCGGGTCTGCTCAGAAACCATATACGCCATGACGCCATACACGCCGAGCGCCGATAGCAGCAGCGCGATCCCCCCGAACACGCCCATGAGCGTCGCCACGTAATTGAGGCCCAACGCGCTGTCGTGTATCGATTTCGTCATGGCGTGCATTTCGGTGATCGGCTGGTCGGGATCCACGGCATGAATCGCCGCGGTGACCGCCGGCGCTAGGCCCAACGGATCGCTCGCCGTGCGCACCCCGATATCCATCCCGAGTGATGGCCGCTGTTGCCAGGGGACGTAGATGGTGGCGCGCGGCGCGCGTTCGTAAGGATTGTGCCATTGGTCCGCCACCACTCCCACGATCGTCATCCAAGTATCTTTGGAGTCGCTATCGCCGATGCGCATGCGTTTGCCGATGGGCGATTCTCCATGCCACCAACGCTCAGCCAAGCGCTTGCTGATCACGGCCACCGGCGGCGCGGACTCGCCGTCGCTCTCGCGCAGCAGCCGGCCGTCGAGCAGCGCCACGTGCAGGGTCTCGAAATATTCCGGGCTCGTCACCTGGTACATGGCGTTGGGCGGATTGCCCGGCTCGATCGCGCGGCCTTGAATCGTAAAATTCCGTCCTTCCTCGTGGTCGCTATAAGGAAGTGCGCTAATGGCCACGGCCGAGCGCACGCCGGGTAGCGCTTGAATACGATCGATGACTTGACGGTAGAACTCCACAATCTGCGATTTCTCGTGATATTTGTTGTCCGTGACGGCCAGCCGCAAGGTGAGCAACGTTTCGGGCTCGAGCGCATTGCCGTTGATCACCAGCGCGCGGAAGCCGCGGACCATCAACCCGGCGCCCACCAACAATACCGCCGCGAGCGCGACCTCGACGGCGACCAAAATATTGCGCACTCGTTGCCGTCCCCGCCCTGCGGAAGTCCCGCGGCCTCCTTCGCGCAACGCGTCCGTGACATTCGGTTTCGAAGCTTGCCAGGCTGGCGCTAGTCCCGATAGGATGCCGCTCGCAAGCGCCGCCACTACAGTGAATAACAAGGCCCGGCCATTCAATTCGAGATCCTTGAAGCCCAGGACGTAGCGTTCCACTTCCGGCGGCATTCCGTAGTGCAGCAAGCGGATGCCCCACTGCGCCACCAGCAGTCCCAGCAGAGCCCCGCCGAACGAAAGCAGCGTGCTTTCGACCACCAGTTGCGTAATCAGCCGCCCACGGCTTGCTCCTAGCGCCCGCCGCACGGCTACTTCGCGAATCCGGCCGGTTGCGCGCGCAAACTGCAGGTTCGCGACGTTGGTGCAGGCGATCAGGAGCACAAACAAGACCGCGCCCATCAATAAGACTAGGTACTGGTGCGTTGTGTAATCGAGAAACAAGCGCAGCGCCGGCCACACCACAAACCGGCGATTCTTGTTGGTCTCGGGGAAGGATTGTTCCAGCCTGCCCGCGATGCCGTTGATTTCGGCCGCGGCTTGGTCCAAAGTCCGTCCGGGCTTCAGCCGCGCGACGGATTGCAGTAGCTGCGCGGTGTGCGACGTCCGCTGCTCCGGCGTTAGAGCCATGGGCGTCCAAAGATCGATGCCCATGGGAAATTGGAAAGTGGGCGGCATTACGCCAACGATGGTGGTGGGCACGTCATCCACACGAATGGTGCGGCCCACGATATTCGGATCGCCGCGAAACCGGCTGCGCCAGATTCCATCGCTCAGAATCGCTTCATGGTCCTGTCCCGGCTGGTCCTCGCCCGGCCGGAATGCGCGCCCGAGCGACGGTTGCCCGCCCGCCACGCCGAAGAAATTGGTGTTGACCAGCGCCTGGTTCACGCGGTCCGGCGCCGCGCCCTCATTGGCCAGATTCGCCAGACCTTCCTGCCAACTGGCGAAGCTCGCAAGCGTGGTCGCATCGCGGCGGATTTCATCGATATCGGCAGGAGTCGCTGAGTCGCCGTACTCAGGATTGGCTGCGTCGCCCTGCAGGATCGCGACCAGCGTTTCCATGTGCGGCAGCGGATGCGGCCTCCACAGCATGGCATCGCACAGGCTGAAGATGGCGGTGGTGGCGCCGATTCCCAGCGCCATTGTAAACGCCGCGGTAAGCGCAAAAGCCGGGCGCTTGAATAAACTGCGCAGACCGAAGCGGATGTCCTGCCGCAGGCTCATGGGACCTCCTGATTAGGTACGTTGTCGCGGCGGTTCGAGTTCCCGCGATCAGTTTACTTGCGCGCGCTGGTCTTGCGCTCCACGTGGTCGTCGATCCATTTGAGGATCAAATCGGCGAGCTGCAAATTGTTTTTGTCCTGCATCAGCATATGGCTGTTGCCTTTGATGCCCATCTTGGGCAGATCCATCATTTCGGCATCGCCCCCGGCATCGCTCACCTGTTTGACGAATTTGTTGCAACTGTCGAAGTTCGCCGGCCACATCCCTGCCAGACGTCCCGGAAGATCACCCAAGTGATCGCCGAACATGATCAGAATCGGAATCTTCGCCAGCGTGGAAAGCTGCTCGGGCTTGAGCGTCGTCGTGCAGCCCATTTCGATGGATATGATGCCTCTGACGCCCGCCGGATTGATCATCGCCGCCTCTTCGGGAAAGAAGCCCGATTCGGAATGGCCCATCAAGACTGCGCCGTGGAGTTGAACCGCCAAATTCGCCATGTTCGTCCACGTGGGATTGGGCGTGGGCAGAAAACCGTTGAGGTCCGGGATCATTTGTTTATACAGCTCGTCGGCCGCCTGAACCGGGAATTGCTCATCGGGGAAGGCCTTGTTGAACTCCGGGCCGAACCGAAACAGAACCCAGGACGTCTGATGGCTCGCCATGAAGATGTCAGGCAGCGCGCTGGAGGGAGCCTTGCCCAGCTTGACGGCGTTAATTTTCGTCGCGTCGAAACCCGAGCGGGCGCGCGAGGATTGATCCGCCAGGTACACCGAACGCCCCTTGCGCACGAAGTATTCGTTCCAGCCCATTCGTCCGTCCGGCGTGGTTTCCCAGGTTTTGCTGCTCAAGCAACAACCGTGGACCATCACCACCGGCACGTGCCGGTCCGCATTCAGCGGCTTTTGATACTGCACGTACATCTGGTTGATGGTGATGTCGCCCGGTTCCCCGCCGCCAGGGCCGCGGGGATTGGAGCTCAGTTCGCTCGAAGTTTTGGTTTCGCCGCCCACGAAGAAGCTGCCTTGTTCGGCGATGGTCAACGGCTTCGGGGAATCCGCCGCATAAACGGGCAACGTCGCCATGGCAGCCAAGATGACACCCCACTTACAATGCTGTGCTTTCACACCCGCCTCCAGTTCTTAGCTCCTACACTACCAGGACCGCTCGTTCTAATGTTTGCCCTAATGCTTGGCAATGAATTCGAGCACCGCGCGATTGAATGTTTCCG
>JASIGB010000614.1:0-3188 GCA_030045355.1 Bryobacteraceae bacterium | reverse complement strand
CTCCGGCCCAGGCCGCCCGCGTCATCGCCCAAGGCAAAACGGTCGTCGTGATCACCTGCTCGATTCACGCGACTGAAGTCGCATCCACCGAGTCCGCCGTTCAGTTCGTTTACAACTTGCTCACTGAGGACTCTCCCAAATTCCGCGCCATTCTCGACAACGTCATCATCCTGCTCGTGCCATCGCAAAACCCCGATGGTCTCGACCTCGTCACCCGCTGGTACCGCAAAACGCTCGGCACGCCGTTTGAAGGCACCTCCCCGCCCGAGCTGTATCAGAAATACCTGGGGCACGACAACAATCGCGACTGGTACATCTTCACGCAACCCGAGCAACGCCTGACCGCGCAGCTCGAAAATTCCTGGCATCCCCAAATCGTCTACGATGTCCACCAGCAGGGCGCCTACGCCTCGCGCATGTTCGTGCCGCCCTGGCTGAATCCCATCGATCCCAACGTCGACCCCACGCTCGCCCAAGAGGGCAACTACTTGGGCATGTCCATGGCCGCCGATCTCACCGCCGCCGGCAAGAAAGGCGTGGTCACCAACGCGCTCTACGATTTCTGGTCCCCGGCCCGCCAGTACATCGCCTATCGCGGCGGCATCCGAATCTTGAGCGAAGCCGCCAGCGCCGCGCTCGCCTCCCCGCTCGACGTCGCCCCGGATCAAATCCAAACCACCGCTCTCGGCTTCAATCCGCGCGAGCGAAGCTGGAATTATCTGGAGCCCTGGGAAGGCGGGACATGGAAGATCGGCGACATCGTCGCGGATCAGTTGATCGCCTTCGAAAGCCTGCTCTATCAGGCCGCCATCCGCCGCGAGGATCTGCTGCGCAATTTTTATGAAGTGAACGCGCGTGCCGTCACGCGGACTTCGCCCTACGCCTTCGTGATCCCGCGCGAACAATCCGATGCGGGCGCCGCGCGAAAAATGCTCGAACTGCTGAGCTTCGGTGGCGTCGAAGTAGAACGCGTCTCCGACGCTTTCAGCGTCCAAGGAAAACGCTACGGCGATGGCAGCTACATCGTCCGCATGCAGCAGCCCGATTCCAGCTACGCCAAAACGCTGCTCGAGCGCCAGCATTATCCCGACCTTCGCCTGTTTCGCGGCGGCCCACCGCAGCGCCCCTACGACGTCACCGCGCAAACCCTGCCACTGCTCATGGGTGTCGAAACCGACACCGTCGACGCCTCGTTCACCGTTCCCTCAAAGCTCGCGCAATCGTTCGAGTTTGATGGCGCCGCGCCCGGCGGCACGGATTACTGGCGCACCGCGAAGAAAACTTCCCGGATCGGCTTGTACAAAAGCTACGTCCCCGCCATCGACGAGGGCTGGACCCGCTGGCTGCTCGAAGATTTCCATTTCGCCTACCAAAGCGTCCGCAATCCCGATATTGACGCCGGAAACTTGCGCGAACATTTCGATGTGATCGTGTTTCCCGATCAGCCCGCCTCGCAAATCTCCTCTGGCTTCGAGCTCGGCACGATGCCGCAGGAATACTCGGGCGGCCTCAACTCCAAAGCCGCGGCGAATCTACGCGCCTTCGCCGAACAAGGCGGCACGCTCGTGTTCCTGAACCGTTCCGCTAACTACGCCGTCGAGCACCTGCATCTCGACGTGCGCAACGTCGTCGCGGGCGTCCCCAACCGCGATTTCTATTCGCCCGGCTCCATCCTCAACGCCATGCTCGACACCCACAGTCCGCTCGCCTTCGGGCTTCCGGAAAATATCGCCATCTGGAGCGAAGAAAGCCCGGCCTGGGAAGTTCCCGCCGCGAGCCATGACAAAGTCATCGTGCGCTACCCCAGCGATCATCTGCTCGCCTCCGGCTGGCTCCTCGGCGAATCCTATATAAAGGACCGTGCCGCGCTCGTCGAAGTCCCTCTAGGCCAGGGCCGCGCCATCTTGTTCGGCTTCCGACCGCAATATCGCGCCCAAAGCTACCAGACGTTCAAGCTATTTTTCAACGCTCTCGATCCGCAACGAACCGACGCGCATCCGTAGCCTACGAACTCCCGATCAAAATCCCCGTCAAAAACACCAGCACCCCTCCCAGCCCCACCTGCACCGCCGCCGCGAGCGGTGGCGTCTCCATAAATCGATTCCGCACCCACGAAATCACGCCCAATTCCACCAGCACCACCGCGCCCGCGACGATCATGGCGGTGCGAAAACCCGGAATCAAAAACGGCAGCGTGTGTCCAATCCCGCCCACCGCCGTCATCAATCCGCACACGATCCCGCGCAGCCAAGGATGTCCCCGCCCCGTCAAGCTACCATCGTCCGACAGCGCCTCCGCGAATCCCATGCTGATCCCCGCGCCCAGTGATGCCGCCAGCCCCACCTTGAACGCATCGAAACTGTTCTGCGTCGCGAGCGCCGCCGCGAACACCGGCGCGAGCGTCGATACCGACCCATCCATCAAGCCCGCCAACCCCGGCTGCACAATCTGCAACACGAACAACCGCCGGTTCGCCTCGTCCTCTTTGCTCTTCACATCCGGCCGCAGCTTGCTCTTCTCCAGTTCCTCCGCGCGATCCTCGTGCGTCCGCTCTTCCGCCGCCAGATCGTCCAGCAACTGCCGCACACTCGCGTCCTGCGCCCGCGCCGCGGCTTTCTCGTAAAACCGCCGGCTCTCCACTTCCATCGCGCTCGCCTGATTGCGCACCGTATCGAGTCCCAGCGGTTGCATCAGCCACACCGGATTGCGATGCACGAAGCCGCGCACGTCCTGCCGCCGGATCAACGGAATGTGTTCGCCGAAGTTTTTGCGAAACAGCTCGATCAGCCGCCGCCGGTGCCCGGATTCTTCTTCCCGCATGCCGTCGAACACTGCGGCCGACGCCGGGAAATTCTCGCGCAATCCCTCCGCGTACTCGGCATACACGCGCTCGTCTTCCTCTTCGAGCGAAATGGCAAGAGCTAGAATTTCACGTTCGTTCAGGCTGTCAAAGCTGCGCATTCCATCATGATCTCAGGCCTTCACTCCTTATGCTCTTAGGCGCAGCAAAAACCACCCCACCCCCACCGCCAGCAACACCGATGCCGCTACCGGAACCGCGCGCCGTAGAAAGCTCAGCCGCAGCAGCCGGTCCAACACGAAGGCGAATAGAGCGATCAGGATCAGTTCGCAAATCACGACGCCCGCAAAAAACGGCGCAAAATGATACCCGCTCCCCGCGAGGAACG
>JASIGB010000613.1:0-2691 GCA_030045355.1 Bryobacteraceae bacterium | reverse complement strand
ATCGACCAAGTCCGTGAGTTGCTCGCCGCTCAGCTTGTCGCGATAGGAAGGCATGGGCGACTCTTTGAGGAATTCGAAGCTCGTTAAATCCGACTTCTGAAACGAGCGCAGGTCTTCCTTGCCATCGATGAGCTGGATGGAGAAAGTATCTTCGTTGAGGATTCTGCCGGTGACGGCCGTGCCGTCGCGCGTGACGACTTTGATGAAACGGTTTTCGGGGAGAATTTCGGCGTTGGGGTCGACGATGGATTGCTCGATGTCCTCGCGCTTGCGGCGCGCGCCGACGCTGGTGAGATCGGGGCCGACGCGCGAACCCTGGCCATGGACGCGGTGACAGTTCATACAGCCTTCGGTTTCGAAGAGCTTGCGGCCGCGAGCGACATCGGCCGGGTTCTCGTGTTTGGTGGACGGGGCGAGCGAGCGAAGATAAGCGACGATCTGGTGCGCCTGGGTATCGGACAGATTGGCGGGGGGCATGGGCGTGCCCCGGATTCCCTGAAGCATGATGGCCACGATTTCGTCGTCGGTGGAGGCGCGCTTGAAGGTATTGTGGCCGAGGTCGACGCCTGAGATCTGATCGCCCGCGGGTCCGTGGCACTGGGTGCAGTTGACGCCGTAGAGTTTCTTGCCGGCCTGGATATCGGCTGGGCTATAGCCTTGCTGGGCGCTGAGGGCGCCCGCCAGCGCGAACCCGGATACGAGGGCCAGAGCAAATCGCAGACTCGACATGGTGTCACCTTTCCACAAGTAGTGGCTTAAGGAAGCTATGTTATCCCCTGGTGGAGTTGGGGTCAACGCGGCGGGCGCGCAGGCCGCGCGATGCGCCGGGGCTGGGGATCGGGGGCGTGGTACGCGCGAGACGGTTCACGGCCGGTGGGCGCTTCGCGGCGGCCAGGCGAGGCACAGGCTGGGGGTTGGAAATGGGGTGGGAGGGGCATGTGCGGGTGCGGTGATTTTTTTTCGCGTTTTGGGCGAAATTCGGGCGAATGCGGATGTAATTGGAATAGAGGCGTCATGTGTGCGCGGCAAGGATAGCATCGGACGGACGGCTGGCAGGCACGGTTGCGCGGAAGCGAGTCATCGGCAAGGCAAAATAGGCCGTCTAGGCTTGCTACTAATTCGGCTGTTTTGCGAGCCAAGCGGGGTAACTGAGCGTGACCGCGCCGGGGGCGGGCGGAGGGTTGCGGTGGTTCATCGCGCGGACGGTGGAGCGCAGAGTTTGTTGGATGGCTGGCAGCGGGCCGAAGGCTTCAAAGCCGAGGGTCCAGTGGGTGGCGCCCGAGCGGGTGCGGAGGATGGTCCATTCGACGTGGCAGCCTTGGCCGGATGCGATGTCGAAGGGGCGGAGCCAGCGGGTTTTGTGGAGCTTGATGCCGGACGCCGGGTCGAAGGCGAGCGATTCGGAGGACCATTTGGACCATAGCTCGATGGGAATTTCATAAGAGGCGAAGGCGAGCGTGTCGCCCGGTGTGGCGATGAGGCCCTTGATTTCGAGGCCGGGTTTTTCGCCGCGGGTTTTGATGCCAAGCTCGGATTGTTGGGCGCCGGCGACATAGATATCGGTGCGTTCTTCCGGACTGGAGGGCGGCGAGCCGTGGATGGAGGCGTCCATGAACCAGGATTCGAGATCGGCGGGTTTGGGGTGGGACCAGAAGAGGCGGATCTCGGCGGAGAGGAGCATGCGGGAATTCTAGCAATGCATTGAGCGTTCACACGAGTGTGAACGCTACACTTGTATAATTTTGGCTGGATGCTGAAAATTGTTGCGCTGCTTTCCGCGATGAGCTGGCCCGTGCTGGCGCAGACGGGCGATTGGCCCTACTACGGCAGCGATGCTCAGAGCACGAAGTATTCGCCGCTTTCAGAGATCGATCGTACGAACGCTGGGAAGCTGAAGACCGCGTGGACGTGGAAGGCGCAGAATTTCGGGCCGCGCGTGGATCCGAATTACGAAGTGACGCCGCTGGCGGTGAACGGCATCCTGTATTTCACGGCAGGGATGCGGCGCGATACGGTGGCCGTGGATGGCGCGACGGGCGAGACGCTGTGGATGTACCGGCTGGACGAAGGCGAGCGGGGCGAGCACGCGGTGCGGTTCAACAATCGCGGCGTGGCGTATTGGACGGATGGGCGCCCAGGTCAAACCAGCGAGGAACGCATCTTCACGATTTCGCTGGGGTATCAATTGATCTCGCTGGATGCCAAGACGGGGCTGCCGGATGCGGCGTTCGGCAAAAACGGAATTGTCGATTTGCTGCCGGGGCTGGATCGCGAAAATATCAAGCCGGGCGTGATTGGCGCGACATCGCCCGCGATCGTAGTGGGCGATACCGTGGTGGTGGGGTCGGCGCTGGAGCTAGGCACCGCGCCAAAATCGAAGGAAAATGTTCCGGGCTATGTACGCGGGTACGATGTGCACACCGGCAAGTTGATTTGGACGTTTCATACGATCGCGCAGCCGGGCGATTTCGGCAACGATACGTGGAAAGACGGATCGTGGAAGTACACGGGCAACACGGCGGTGTGGGCGCCGATGAGCGCGGACCCGGAGCTGGGCTACGTGTATCTGCCGGTAGAGACGCCGACGGGCGATTTCTACGGCGGGCATCGGCCGGGCGATGATTTGTTCGATGAAAGCCTGGTGTGCGTGGACGCGCGCACGGGCAAGCGTGTGTGGCATTTCCAGATCAT
>JASIGB010000612.1:0-8131 GCA_030045355.1 Bryobacteraceae bacterium | reverse complement strand
GACCGGAGAACGTGACGCTCTCAGGCGGGGCCGAACCGGAAGTGCTGAAGGGCGTCCGGGTGTCGGCCGATTTCCTGAGCGCTGTCGGCGTGCAGCCCATCCTAGGACGCAGCTTTCGCGCGGAGGAAGATGCGGCGGGCGGAGCACCCGTTGCGATGATCAGCGCCGAGCTTTGGCAGCGGCGCTTCGGGGGAGATCCGCACATCGCCGGAAAAACTGCCGCGCTCGATGCCGCTGAGTACACCGTCATCGGCGTTCTTCCGCCGCATTTCGCGTTTCCGCTCCCCGATCTCGACATCTGGATGACCGCGCCCACCGAAGAGCCGCTGATTCCGGCGAGGTCCCGCGCGTTGAGCCCGTACTTAGCGCTATTCGGCCTCCTGAAACCGGGTGTCACGATTGAACAGGCCGATGCTGAGATGCACGTGCTGCGGCATCGATACGCACTGGCGCATCCCGCCATGCTCGACGCCAAACCGCAGCCTCGCGAAGTGCTGCCGATGAAGGATAAATTGGTGGCGAACGTCAAAACGATGCTGTGGATGTTATCCGGCGCAGTGGGCCTGGTGCTGCTGATCGCCTGCGCCAACGTGGCGGGTCTGCTGATGGCGCGAGGCGGCGGGCGGACGCGCGAGTTTGCCGTGCGGTCGGCGCTGGGGGCGGGACGCGGCCGTCTGATCCGCCAGCTTCTCGCCGAGAGCGTTCTCTTGTCCGTCGCCGGTGGCGCGCTCGGCCTGCTGCTCGCGGCCTGGAGTGTTCGCGCGATTCCGAAGATCACGGCTTTCGATCTGCCGCGCGCCGGAGAAATTCATCTGGATGGAATCGTGCTCGCCTTCAGCGCCGCGCTCGCCATCGCTACCGGCATCGCGTTCGGCTTGGCGCCGGCGTGGAGCGCCTCCCGCACGGATCTGAACGCGGCATTGCGGGCCAGCGGCGAAGCAGCACATATGGGGATCCCGAGGCGCGCCATGGCGGCCTTCAGCTTACGCGGCGCGCTGGTGGCGGGACAAATCGCGCTCTCGGTTGTGTTGCTCATTGGCGCCGCACTGTTGGTGGAAAGCATCGCGCATTTGCGCAGCGTGGATCTGGGCTTCGATCCATCCCACCTGCTCACGTTCCGGGTCACGCTTCCGCCGTTACGCTACGACACTGATCCGAAGCGATCCGATTTTTCGGAAAATCTCATTCGCGCGCTCGAACAATTTCCGGGCGTGCGGAGTGGCGCAGGGGCATCGGTGCTCCCGATGATGCCGGAACCGGGAACGCCTGTCCAAAACGCCGCGCTGCCGTTGCTCAAGCTCAACGAGCGGCCCATCGAACAAATCACGGCCGTCACGCCGGGATATTTCCGCACGCTCGGCATTCCCCTCAAGCGCGGCCGTGACTTCAACGCACAAGATCGCGAGGATACGCAACGCGCAGTGGTGATCGATGAAAGCCTGGCCCGCCAATTCTGGCCCAGTTATCCGCGCGGCCTGGATCCAGTGGGCCAGCGGCTCATCGTCGGTGGACTCACCCTGAAGCCCGCCGAGGTCGTCGGCGTCGTGGCAGACGTGCATCAGGCGCTCGAAGGCAACTACTGGCCCGGCACGGTATATGACACGTTCCGGCAGGGATCGCCGCAATCGGCGTTGTTCGTGGTCAGAACCGCGGGCGACCCGTTGCAATTGACGCGCGCCATTCGCCGCGAGGTGCAAACCTTGGACAGCGATCAAACGATCGCTGACATACAAACGATGGAGGATCTCGTCGAGGCGCGAGTGGGCCAGCGCCATCTGTTGATGGTTTTGCTGGAATCGTTTGCAGGAGTGGCGCTGCTGCTGGCGTTGATCGGAATTTACGGTGTCATCAGTTACTCAGCAGCGCAACGCACGCACGAGGTCGGGATTCGACGGGCGCTCGGAGCGGATCGCGGAGACATTCTGTGGTTGGTCACTCGCCAGGCGCTGGGCCTGGTGCTGACGGGAATTGCGCTGGGACTCGGCGCCGCGTTCGCGCTCACGCGCCTGGCCACCACGCTGCTATTCCACGTCAGCGCGACGGATCCTGCTACTTTCGCCGGAATCGCGTTGTTGTTCCTTTCGATTTCTCTCGCCGCCGCATACATCCCCGCGCGCCGCGCCGCGAGCATCGACCCCATGGCGGCGCTGCGAATTTGATCCATCGATACGGTCTTCCCAATCCTGATATTCTGGAACGCGGAAAAGGAAGACCAACATGAAATCGATATCGACATTCGCGATCCTTTTGGGAGGACTCGGAGCCATTGCCGCCTTCGGCCAAAGCCCGTTGCCCGCCGGAAAAACCACCGGCCCCGGCGTGCAAGCACCGCGCGACGCGAAGGAACCGGAGCTGCTGAAGACCTGCAAAGTGCCGCCGCCCGCGCCGCGCCCCTTCCCACGCCCGGCGGCAAGCGAGATCTCGCGCCCCAAGGAAACTTCGGAGATCCCCGGCGTGGTGGCCGCGGGACAGCAGTGGAAAGAAGTATGGGAAGTGGACGGCAATAACGCCGACGGCATCGTGGCCACCAAGGACGGCGGCATCCTTCTCGCGCAGAACGACAACAGCCAGGTGATCAAGCTGGACAAGGACGGCAAGACGTCGGTCGCATACACGGGGCTCAACACCAGCGGCGCGCTGGCGTTCAACTCCAAGGGCGCGTTGTTCGTCAACAACCGCGGACTGCACGAATCCATCGAGGAACTGGAGCCGAAGCATAAGACGCTCACCAACAGCGTGAACGGCGATCCCATCGATTGCCTGGGGGGCGCGCTCAATGACCTGACGGCCACGAGCAAAGGCGGCGCGTATTTCACGCTGGGCAACGTATTCTACGCGGACCCGGAGGGCAAAGTCACGAAATACAGCGACAATCTTTTCACCAACGGCATCGTTCTGAGCCCGGATGAAAAACATCTGTTCGTCACCAACGGGCCAACGCTGGTCGAGTTCGACGTGCAGAAGAACGGCTCGCTCACCAACCAGCGCGAGTTCGCCAAGCTCCAGGGCGGCGGCTTCGGAGGCGACGGCAGTACCTTCGATTCCGAAGGGCGCATTTATGTGACCAGCAACGGCGGCATCAACGTGATCGCGCCCGACGGCAAGAATCTGGGAGTGATTCCCACGCCGCGCGATGTCATCAGCGTCGCGTTCAGTGGACCGGACCGCAAGACGCTGTATGCGGTGTCGCGCGACAACGGGCAGAACAAGGATTGGATTATCGCGCTCGATATGATCGCGGTGGGACCGAAGGGGCGCGGCAAGTAGCGCCAGGCGGGGTCTTGGGCCAGACGGGATGGGATGAAGGTCAGGGACCTGATCGGAATGCTGGAAACTGCGGGCTGGCGACTCAAGAAGACGAAGGGCAGTCATCGCCAGTTTCGGCACCCGACCAAGGGCATGGTGGTCACCGTGCCTGGACAGCTAGGCAAGGACGTGCCGCGGGGACGCTCAAGGCGATCCTGCGCAGCACCGGACTCGAACGCAAAGAGGAGAAATGAAGTACACGGTCATCTATGAAAAGGGTCCGGCGTCTTGGGGAGCGTATGTTCCGGACCTGCCCGGTGTGATAACGGTTGGCGACTCGCGAGACGAAGTGGAGCAACTGATTCAGGAGGCCGTCGAACTTCATCTAGAAGGTCTACGCGAAGAAGGACTCCCTATTCCGTCACCGTCGAGTTTCGCAGGGGTGGTGGAGATCGATACGGCAGCCTAGCGCTGTTTTCGCTTTACTTCACGTGCCCGAAAGCGGATGATTGGTCAGCAGCAGTTTGCCGCCGCTTTCGGTCACCACGGTGAACGCCTGAGGGTCGACTAATTTCTTAAGCCGGCCGACCGACTCCTCCTTGATCACCAGATAATAGCGCTCCGGCCTCAGCCACAGGGTCTTCCATTGCGCATCATCGATGAACGGGTCCGGCGCCCCGGGAGCATACGAACCGTATACCAGGTTCATGAAGCGCCCGTTCAGAAGCAGGACGCCCTGCTGGTTCTCGGCATTCGTATAAAACAGCACCGAGGAAAACCAATAGTAGTGATGGTCCACAATCAGCTTGCCCTGGGGCGAGCGCAGCAACGCATTGGCCAGCGGGCGCGAGGAAAGGAACGGATCAAACGCCGCCATCGCCATCCGCGCAGCCTGGAAAAAGACCACCGACATCAGCGCGATCGCGAGGAACGCGCGCTGCCCCTGAGCGCGCAGAGTTCCGGCCGCTCCGATCAAGAACGCCGCCGCAGCCAGCAGCAGCGGCCATCGAAGATAGGCGAACGAAGCGATGGTCAGGTCTTCCATGTGCCCGAGGGAAAGCTTGTAGGCCGCGGGATTGGAAGTGAGCGCCTGCGAAATGTCGCCGGGCGTGGGCAGGTGCCAGGCGAGAAAATACAGCGTTAGAACAGTCGCTGCGGCAGCCAGAAAAATGCCGCACAGGGCGCGCGTGCCGTAGCGAATCCAATTGCCGCCCGCCGCCATGGCCGATCCCAATAGCAGCGCAAGCGCCGGATAGCAGGGCATCGAATAATATTCCTGGGTGGTCGAAAACGTGAAAAACACCAGGATGAACCCCGTCCAGCAGAGCGCGAGCAGCCGCGTCTTCCCTGCCCGGTCCAGAGGCTTGAAGCTCAACTTCGCCACGGCCGGCAAGTAGACGCTCCAGGGAAACAGCCACAGCAAATGGAACAGCCAGAAATACAGGCGTGGAACGGTATCGTAATCGCGCGGATAGCGCATGTTCAAAAAGCGCAGCAATTGCTCGTTAATGAAATAAAACCAGAGAAATCCGTGATATTCTCCGGGCGCGCTGCGCATAGTGAACTCGAAATACGGAGGATTGCGCAACGTGGCCAGGACATGCCACGGCGCCGCGATCGCCAGCGCCACCAGCAGGCCGCTCGCAGGATGCAGCGCGCGCCATACCTTGGCCTGCAACAACTGCCCCGTGAGGCCCAGATAAATCAGGGCTGCGGCCACCGGGAAAACGACACCGACCAGGCTCTTCAAAAGCAGGCTGGTTCCCAGACTCGCCGCCAGCACCAAGGCCCACCAGCGCTGCCGCGGCTCGGTCTCATCGATCGCCCGCAAGAATGCCCACATCGACAGCGCGATGCTCGCCGTCAGCAGCACGTCGGGAATTAGAATGCGGGTGAATAGAAAAAGCCCGAAACAGGTGGCCATCGCGAGGCCCGCGTAGAATCCCGCGCGGCGGCCGAAGGCCCAGTTACCGAACGTGGCGGTCAGCCATACCAGCGCCAGCGCCGCGAGAACCATGGGAATGCGCGCGGCCCAGTCCGATACACCGAACATTTTGAAAGAGCCTGCCATCAGCCAGTAAATCAGCGGCGCTTTTTCAAGATACGGGACACCGTCGAGGCGCGCTGTCACGTAATCGCCGGAGAGGAGCATATTATGCGCGATTTGCGCCTGTACGGCATCCACGTCGTCCATGAGAGACGGGGGCGAGATCATGCAGCCCACGAAAATCGCGGCGGCAATCAGCAAAACGATCAGGCTGTGGTAGTGAAAACTTTTTCCAGCGTTGGGCGCGCCGAGACCGCCGGCGTCCGGGTCTGGATTCCCCATTTTTTCATCCAAAAGAACAGTGTCATCAGTCCCCATAGGTGGTAACCCAGGTTGGCGCGCCGCTCGAGATGCGCCCGCAGGTCCGCTTTGATGGCCGAAATCTGGAAGAAACCGGAATGGTGGGCCGCAGCGAACGCCACCGCTTCTTCGATCAACGGCCGAAGCGGACCCCGAAACCACTCGTGCGCGGGAATATCGAAACCAATTTTCTTTCGATTCAGGATGGCCGGCGACAATTTCCCGCGCATCAGGTTCCTTAAAATCACTTTTTGTCTCGAGCCCTGGATTTTCATGTCCGCGCGCAGTGAGCTCGCGAATTCCACGATACGATGATCGAGGAACGGCGGCCGCACTTCGATGGCGTGCGCCATGCTGGTGTGATCCACTTTGGTCAGGATGTTGTCCGGAAGAAAGTACTTCTGATCGAACCACAGAAACGCGGGCAGGCGATCGCCTTCCGCGGCCAGTTCCTGAACAATCGAATTGAGCGCAGCGGGGAGCATCGGCCGCACCAGCGAGCCGCGCTGGCGATCGTCGAACGAGCCGCTCCAGTACAGATGAGCGCGCGCGGGCGATAGCAGGCAGCCTTCCAGGAAGCGCTTCAGCTTGTAATCGAACCCGATCTTGTCGTTCGATACCGGCCAACGCCGCGCGATCGCGTGCATGCCCCGCAGCACGGGCGATGGCAAGCGCCGCACCCGGCTCGCGAGCAAACTGGCGCGTTGCATCAGATATCCGCCGAACAGCTCGTCGGCGCCTTCTCCGCTCAGCGCCACGGTCGCGCTGGCTTTGGTGAGTCGCGAGAGGAACCACACCGGCAGCGCACCCGAATCGGCGTTGGGCTCGTCGCAGTAATAGGCTAGCTCCCCGATGGCCCCGGCGAGATCCTGCTCGGGATTGAGGTCCAGCTCGGTGTGATCGGTCCCGTAGCGCTCCGCTACCTGGCGCACGTAATCGCCTTCGTCAAAGCTTTGGCCGTGAAAGGTAATGGAAAAAGTCTTCAGACGCGAACTGGAGGCCTCGACCGCGTAATGCACCAGGCTGGAGGAATCCAGGCCGCCGCTCAACCACACGCTCAGCGGCACGTCCGACACCAGATGCTCGCGCACGGACTGCTTCAATAAACGATCCAACTCTGCCTCGGCGGTTTGCGGCGTCCAGTTCGCCGGCTCGCCGCGCGGCAAAAGCCAATAGCGCTCGGCCCGCACCGCGCCACGGCGCCACTCCATCCACTGTCCGGGGAGCAGCTTTTCGATGCCCTCCACCAACGTCCAGGGCGCGGGTACGTAGTTCAGCGACAAATAACAATCCAGGCCTTCGGCGCTCAGGCAGCGCTCGACCTCGGGATGCACCAGGATGGCTTTCAGCTCCGATCCGAAGTACAGATCCTCGCCCCGCCGCTTGATGTACAGCGGCTTAATGTCCATGCGATCCCGAGCGAGAACCAGGCGGCGCTCGCTCTCCGACCACAGCGCTACGGCGAACATGCCGCGCAGGCGCGCAAAACAGTCCGTGTCCCACTCGAGGAATGCGTTGAGAACCGTCTCGGTGTCGCTGCGCGAGTGAAAGCGGTAGCCGCGCTGCTCCAGCTCGCGGCGTAGTTCGAGATGATTGTAGATCTCTCCGTTGAAGACGATCACCGCGTCGCCATCCTCGGAGCGGATGGGCTGGTCGCCGCCCTCGACGTCAATGATCTTCAGCCGCGCCGCGCCGAGCGAAACGGTTTCGGATTCGAATATTCCTTGCTGATTCGGTCCGCGATGGACGATGCTCGCCACCGCATCGTCAATCCGGCCGGGCACCGCCGCGCGACGCAGATGGGTAAAGCCGGCTATGCCGCACAATTTGAGTTGTCTCCCGTCAGCACGTCACTCCCGTCGCGGCCACCCCGGATGCAGCGACTGGGCCGCGCGCGCGCGCGTTCCGCGCATTGCGCCACTGCACCTGCGGCCGAAACAGCGACGCATCGATGCGATCCTGATAGCGGATGGCGATGTTCATCAGCGAATCGAGGAGCGAGTCGGAAAGATAGTGCGGCTCGAGACCCAGGTCGATCAACTTGGAGTGCTTAGCGTTGTAATAATGCTCCTCGGATTCCACGCGTGGCCCTGGAAGATGCTCGATGTCGACCAGCAGCCCCAATTTCTTCGCCGCGGCGCGCACCATCTCCGCCAGTTCCAGCACGGAGAACTGCTCGGTGAATTGATTGAACACGCGGCACTCGCCCGGCTGGGCCGGGTTCAGACACGCCAGCTCGATGCAGCGCACCGTATCGCGAATATCCAGGAAGCCGCGCGTCTGGCCGCCCTTTCCGTATACCGTCAGCGGATGCCCGGCCGCGGCTTGGACGCAGAAGCGGTTCAACACCGTGCCGAAGACGTCGTCGTAGTCGAAGCGGTTGATCAGCACTTCGTCCTGCACCACTTCGTCCGTCACGGTTCCGTACACCACGCCCTGGTTCAGATCCGTCGCGCGCAAGCCCCAAATTTTGCAGGCGAACATGATGTTGTGGCTGTCATGCACCTTGGACAAGTGATAAAAAGAGCCCGGCTGTTT